>JBGPNG010000519.1:0-2503 GCA_041487395.1 Dongiaceae bacterium | reverse complement strand
ATCGAGACTGTCCTCGGCCCCCGGGTGCGGGTGCTGTCCTGGGAACAGACCAACGCCGCTTTCTTCACGGTGATCGAGGTCGAGCACAACGTCATGTTCCTGATCCTCACCATGATCATCCTGGTGGCGGTGCTCAACGTGATTTCCGGGCTGATCATGCTGGTGAAGGATAAGAGCGCCGATATCGCCATCCTGCGCACCATGGGGGCGACCCGCGGCATGATCATGCGCATTTTCCTCTTGAGCGGCGCCAGTATCGGTATCGCCGGCACCACTGGCGGCTTCATCCTGGGGCTTCTTTTCGCCGACAACATCGAATCGATCCGTCAATCGCTTCAGTATCTGTTGCGCACCAAGCTGTTCCCCGACACGGTTTATTTCCTGTCGCAACTTCCCGCCATCGTCGATCCCGCCGAAGTCATAACTGTCGTGATCATGTCGCTGGTGCTCTCGTTGCTGGCGACCCTCTATCCCTCCTGGCGCGCGGCGCGCCTCGATCCGGTCGAGGCGTTGCGCTATGAGTGAGCTTGTCCTGGCCCTCGATCACGTCAGCCGCAGCTTCCCGCAGGGTGCCTCGCGCCTCGAAGTCGTCCACGATGTCTCGCTTGCGGTACGCCCTGGCGAGCTCGTCGCCCTTATCGGGCCTTCGGGCGCGGGGAAATCCACGCTGCTGCAGATCTGCGGCTTGCTGGAACCGCCGACCGCTGGCGAGGTCTTCGTCAAGGGGGAGGCCGCGAGCAAGCTCTCCGACGACCGGCGCACGGCCCTGCGCCGCACGTCCATCGGCTTCGTCTATCAGTATCACCATCTGCTGCCCGAGTTCTCCGCCCTGGAGAACATTGTCATTCCTCAGATGATCGCCGGCGTCTCCCGACGCGAGGCGGGGGTTCGCGGCAAGGACTTGTTGCAGCTGGTCGGACTTGCCAAGCGCATCGACCACCGCCCGGCCCAGCTCTCCGGCGGCGAGCAACAACGGGTGGCCATTGCCCGCGCCCTTGCCAATGCACCCGCCTTGCTGCTGGCCGACGAGCCGACGGGCAACCTCGATCACCGTACTTCGGACGAGGTCTTCGGCCTGCTGATGAAGCTGGTGAAGTCCGTCGGCCTGGGCGCCATGATCGCGACGCATAATCTGGAACTCGCCGGGCGCATGGACCGCGTACTGACCATCGCCGACGGTTATCTGAGCGAAGCCCCGGCGCATTGAGTCTTTCCGCGTGACGACTCGATAGGGGGCGTGGAAGACTTCCCCCATGACCCACGCCGACTTCGTTCATCTGCGCGTTCATTCGGCCTATTCGCTGTCCGAAGGCGCCATCAAGATCAAGCAATTGATCGAGCTCTGCCGGCGCAACGCCATGCCGGCCGTGGCGGTGACCGACAGCGGGAATCTGTTTGGCGCCTTCCAGTTCGCCCAAGCAGCGGCCGAAGCCGGCATCCAGCCCATCGTCGGTTGCCGACTCGGCCTGCGGCGCGAAAACGGCGAGGGGTCCAGCCGGCCCGGTGTACGACCCGCACCGGACCAGCTCGTCGTTCTGGTCCAAAGCGAGATCGGTTATCTCAATCTGCTGCGACTGGTCAGCAAATCCTTTCTCGAGGGCGAACCGGGTGAGGCCCCGCAGTTGGCGCTGGCCGCACTCGCCGGCATGAGCGAGGGTCTGATTGCCTTCACCGGCGGTCCTCACGGTCCCATTGGCCGGCTCTTGGCCGAAGGCCAGGACGAGGCGGCGGCCGGCCAGTTGAGCGAGCTGGAAAAGTTGTTCCCGGGTCGGCTTTACATCGAGCTGATGCGCCATGGATTGGCGATCGAGCGGTTGATCGAAGGCCGGCTGCTCGATCTGGCCTATGCCCGCAATCTGCCGCTGATTGCGACCAATGAAGTGTTTTTCGCCGATGCGACCATGTATGGCGCCCATGACGCATTGCTCTGCATCGCCCAGGGAGTGGTGCTGGGCGATGAAAAGCGCCGGCGGGTCACGGCGGAGCATCGCTTCAAGAGCGGGGCGGAGATGCGCGCGTTATTTGCCGATTTGCCCGAGGCAGTGGACAACACCCTGACCGTGGCCCGGCGCTGCGCCTACATGCCCGCGGCGCGCAAGCCCATCCTGCCGCCATTTATCGCCGAGGAGGGGATGAGCGAGGCGGAAGTATTGCGCCGGCAAGCCGAGGCCGGCCTGGCCCGCCGTCTGGCCGGGCGCGAGCCGGGCGCCCAACAGCCCTATCGCCAGCGCCTCGACTACGAGATCGAGGTCATCGTCCAGATGGGCTTCGCCGGTTATTTTCTTATCGTGGCCGACTTCATCGGCTGGGCCAAGGAACAGCGCATACCGGTCGGTCCGGGGCGCGGTTCCGGCGCGGGTTCGGTCGTCGCCTGGTCGCTCGGCATAACCGATCTCGACCCACTGCGCTGGGGCCTGCTGTTCGAACGTTTCCTCAATCCCGAGCGCGTGTCGATGCCGGACTTCGACATCGACTTCTGCCAGGAACGGCGCGACGAAGTTAT
>JBGPNG010000518.1:0-2516 GCA_041487395.1 Dongiaceae bacterium | reverse complement strand
GCCCATTTTCAGGCCTCCACCCTCCAGGTCACGAGCGTCGACGTGGGCAATCCGGCAAGCAATGTGATCCCGGCCACGGCCCGCGCGCTCTTCGACATCCGATTCAACGACACCCATTCCAGCGCCAGCCTGGCTCGTTGGCTGCACGAACGCTTTGCCGCCACCGGGGCGCGCTACGATCTGGATATCCGGGTGAGCGGCGAATCGTACATCACGCCGCCGGGCCCGCTCAGCGAGCTGATGGCCAAGGCCGTCGAACAGGTGGTCGGCCGCCGGCCCGAGTTCGGCACTGCCGGGGGCACCTCGGACGCCCGCTTCATCAGGGTCTATTGCCCGGTTGCCGAATTCGGCATGGTGGGACAGACGATGCATAAGGTGAACGAGCGCGTGAGGCTCGCCGACATCGCGCGCCTGACCGAAATCTACGAGCGTATTCTCGATGGCTTCTTCGTATGAGCAAAGCGCCATGCTGAGCTTGGCGGAGATTGGCCCGGCCGTTTACGGCGCTTGGCGTCTCGCCCATTTCGATGCCAACGGAATGCGTTATTTCGACCGCAGCATCGAAGGCTTTTGGCGTTCCTTCCGCGTAGCACTGCTCGCCGCGCCCTTTTCGGCACTGCTGATCGCCATCCAGCTCTCGGGCATGCATGTGGCCGGCGGCTGGTTCCGGATCGTCACGGGCGAAACGATCGTTTATGTGATCAGTTGGGTCGCCTTTCCGCTTGCCATCTATTACCTCGCCGAAGTCATCGATCGGCGGGCGCAATATGTCGGCTTCATCGTGGCCTACAACTGGTCCGCGCTGATCCAGCTCGGGTTGTTTGTGCCGGTCAGCATCCTGGCCTATAGCGGCATTCTGCCGAGCGGACTCGCCGGGCCCGTCACCATCGGCGCCCAGATCGCTCTTCTGGTCTATGAGTGGTTCATCGTCCGCACGGCGCTCGGCCTCGCCGGATTCGCCGCCGCCGGCGTGGTGGCGATCGATTTGGTCATCAGCATCCTGGTCAACGGCGTCGGCGAGTTGATGGTGCGCGCGACTTAGGACGTGGACTCCCAGTGGTCCGATCCTAACGCTTGCTACCGAAGCGTTAGGTGAATCAGACCACCGGATCAAACAATTAGTGGGTCGATTCAGCCAACGGATGGGGGCCATCCGTTGGTATCGAACCACTTGCGGCGGCGCACCATAAATCAAGGATATCGGCCGGTGCAAGCGATCCTTCCGGCCGATCATGGCTATAAAAAAAAACTTCTCGAATTGCCGGCAGCGTAAACCGAAGCGCCTAGTCGCAACAGAAATGGCGGCTCTGTTCTTCCAGTGCTTCCTTCACCGAGGCCCGCCGGGGTCCGGCGGTGGCGGACGCCGTCTCAACCGGCGCGACCAGATCGAGAGGCCCAGCCGCACCGAAGGGTGCGTCGCGGTAACGGCCGTCGGTCCGCCAAGCGCAAGCGCCATGCATCTGCACCTGTCCATAGATCAAGCCTTCCTCCGGACATATGCGCTCGATCCGCGCATCGCGGCGGTCGCGGGTTCGATAGATCGTTCCGATTCGGCAAACCGCCAGCAAATTCGGATCGACGGTCATCGGAAAAAGCTCTTTCTATGATCCGCATCGCGTTTCGAGAAATTCAAGGCGTGGCGGTTCATCGCACAAGACGATCAACGATCGAACGGTCTGCCGCGTCAAGTTGTTAGACTATCAGTTGTCCGGATCTGTCCCCATATCTGTTCAAGGCGGCGCGGCCCGAAAAGGGTCGCGCCGCTTTTTTTGCGTTCATTAGGAATGAGTTGCCCCGCATTACCGCGAATTAACCATGAAGCCATGCGCACTTCAGAGCCGGTGCCTAAAGTAGCGTCATGACGCGGCCAACAGGGCGCCGCATCCAACCCCCACGGAGATCGACAAGATGATTCAATTGGCTTACGCAGAAGCCCCGGCGATCGCGCCGAGCGGAATCGAAAAGGTCGGAAGAGGCAAACGCGCGCCATTGCGCCAGTTGGCAGCCGCCGGCGTCGCGATGATTGTCTTTGCCACGGCCGGGATTGCTTCGGCGGCAAGCCTGCCGCCGGAAACCTTCGCCGACCTCGCCGCCAAAGTAACCCCGGCGGTCGTCAACATTTCCTCGACGCATCATTCGGCCGCATCGTCCGATGGCGAGACGCCCTTCGATTTTCCGAAAGGCTCGCCGTTCGAACAATTCTTCCGCAATCGTGGCGGACATGGGCAGAAGGGCGGTGAGGATACGACAGCCTTGGGCTCGGGCTTCATAATCGATCCGTCCGGCTATGTGGTGACGAACAACCATGTAGTCGAAAATGCAAGCGATATCCATGTCACGCTGAACGACGGCAAGGACTATCCGGCCAAGCTGATCGGGACGGATGCCAAGACCGATCTGGCCCTGCTGAAGATCGATCCAGCCAAGCCCCTGCCTGCCGTCTCGTTCGGAAATTCAGACGCCACTCGCGTCGGCGACTGGGTGCTGGCGGTCGGCAATCCCTTCGGCCTCGGCGG
>JBGPNG010000517.1:0-2520 GCA_041487395.1 Dongiaceae bacterium | reverse complement strand
TCGCGCGTCGGGTCATATGAAGTGTTGAGCAGAGTCTGATCTGCTGCTTTTGCTTCTGCGGCCGACAGCACCAAGACCGCGACGAACAATGCGCCGAGGTTGTGCCACCAAGTCTGCGTCTTCATCTTCAACCTCCGGTTCCATTTGCTGACTTAATAACGCACGGCAGTTCCCGAGGTTCGTCCGATGAAGTGCAGGTCGACCGGCGACCGCTCACCATTTCCTCGACGCGCAAAACCCGCTCAGCAGTGAACTGGGCGGGTCGCCTCGCTTTAGCTGCATTTATTAAGCGCCCGCAAGCTGACGTTCAAATCGGCGCTGTCGTTATATTACAAAACGGAATCCCCTTATCAAGAAATTTTTCGATAACGTTATTTCGTTCATTACTCGTGGCGTGTTAATTACTTTCTGCGGTCACAACGGATAGCGGACCGCGAGCCAACCTGCGCCGGCGCTGCGCCATGCCGGCGTTCCATTGCCGTCGATTGCCCGTCGGATGCCGGCTGATAGAAGACGCTGAACTCACCCAGCGACTGGGCAAAGGTTTCCGCCGTGACATTGTCGGTGACTTCGAAGGCATCGAAACCGCAGCGATGCATGAACAGCAGCAGATCGCGCAACACCTTGCCGGTGGCGCGAATCTCGCCGGCATAGCCATAGCGTTGCCGCAACAGGCGCGCCTGCGACATGGCCCGGCCGTCGTTGAACTTGGGGAATTCGAGAGCGATCACCGCCAGCCGATCGAGATCGGAGGAAATCTGTTCCACCGGATCGCTCGGCTTCAGCCGCACTCCCACGGGGGTATTTCGCGGCGCAATCAGGCCATGTTCTTCCTGCCAGCGGGCGAGGCCGACGATGATCGGCCCTTCGGCCGGCAGCGGCGCATCGTCGGCAAGATGGACGAAGCTGTCGAGTGCCCACTGGCCCCGTTTAATGAGCGGCATAGAGCTTTTCCTTGAAGGGAGCCTGGCCGAGGCGACGGTAGGTATCGATGAATCGTTCGCCGTCATTGCGCCGTTCCAGATAGATGTCGACGATCTGCTCGACGGCGTCGACCACCCCCTCATACGAAAATGCCGGCCCAATGATGTCGCCAATGCTGGCCTTCTCGTCGGCGCTGCCGCCGAGCGTGACCTGGTAGAACTCCTCGCCCTTCTTGTCAACGCCGAGAATACCTATATGGCCGACATGATGGTGACCACAGGCGTTGATGCAGCCGGATATCTTGATTCCGAGCTCTCCGATCTGCTGCTGGCGCGCGGGATCGGCGAAACGGTCGCTCAAGCGCTGGGCAATCGGAATCGCGCGAGCATTGGCAAGGCTGCAATAATCGAGGCCCGGACAGGCGATGATGTCGCCGATCAAACCGATATTGGCTGTCGCCAGACCCAGGGCCGCCAGCTTTTCCCACAGTGCCGGAAGGTCTGCGCGCCGGATATGGGGCAACACCAGATTCTGGGCATGAGAGACCCGGATCTCGCCGAGGCTGTAGGCGTCCGCGAGATCGGCGACCGCATCCATCTGCTCCGCCGTCGCATCGCCGGGAATCCCGCCATCGGGCTTCAGCGACAATGTGGCGATGGCATAGCCGGCCTGGCGATGGGCGTGGACATTGCTGCGCATCCAGCGGGCGAAGGCCGGCGCTTCCAGGCGCTTGGCAACCACTTCCGGCGGGAAGGGATCGGCGGCGCCGTATGTCGGCGGCGCAAAATGACGCTCGATGCGGGCGATTTCCGCTGCCGGCAAGGTGAGCGGCCCATCCTTGATGGTCGCCCATTCGGCTTCCACCAGCTCGCCGAACTTGGCAGCGCCCAAGGCGGCGACCAGGATCTTGATCCGCGATTTATAGAGATTGTCGCGCCTGCCCTGCAGATTGTAGACGCGCAGAATCGCCTCTAGATACGACAGCAGGTGCTGCTTCGGCAGGAACTCTAGAATGGTAACGCCGATGGCCGGCGTACGCCCCTGTCCGCCGCCCACGATCACTTCGAAACCGATCTCGCCGGCCGCGTTCTTGTGCATGCGAAGGCCGATGTCATGCACCTTGACCGCGGCACGGTCGTGCGGCGCGCCGGTGACGGCGATCTTGAATTTGCGCGGCAGGAAGGAGAATTCCGGATGGAAGGTCGACCATTGCCGGATGATCTCGCACCAGATCCGTGCGTCTTCGATTTCGTCGGCGGCGACTCCGGCGAAATGATCGGCGGTCACGTTGCGAATGCAATTGCCGCTGGTCTGGATGCCGTGCATCTCGACCTCGGCGAGTTCGGCCAGAATATCGGGCGTTTCGGCCAGCTTGATCCAGTTGAACTGGATGTTCTGGCGCGTCGTGAAATGACCATAGCCGCGGTCGTAGCGCCGGGCGATGTGCGCCAGCTTGCGCAGTTGCGTCGAATTCAACGTGCCATAGGGAATGGCGATGCGCAGCATATAGGCGTGAAGCTGGAGATAGAGCCCGTTCATCAGCCGAAGCGGCTTGAACTCATCCTCGCCGATCTCGCCGGCAAGGCGGCGGGCGAC
>JBGPNG010000516.1:0-2526 GCA_041487395.1 Dongiaceae bacterium | reverse complement strand
TTGTCGCTTCCCATTCCTTGAACTCGGTCTTGTCGCCGGTCAGCAGCGCGTCGACAAAAGCTTCGTATTGCGGGCGATCCAGCGGGCAATTGATGTAATCGGCGCCGTCGCCTGCCGGCCCCGCCTTGTCGTAGCGCGATTGGAACCAGGCAATATCGAAATCGATGCTTTCGCGATGGACGATGGGCGCGATGGCATCGAAGAAGGCGAGGGACTCTTCGCCGGTCAAATCGCGGATCGCCTCGGCCAGGGATGGGGAGGTGAGAGGGCCGGTGGCGATGATGCAGTCCCGCCAGGCCTCCCGCGGCAGTCCCGCAACCTCCCCGCGCTCGATGCGTATGTTCGCTTCCGCTGCCAGGCGCGCTGTCACCTCGGCGGCGAAACCATCGCGGTCGACCGCCAGCGCGCCGCCGGCCGGCAGCTTGTGGCGATCCGCGGCGGCAAGGATCAGCGAGCCGCAGCGGCGCATCTCCTCATGAAGCAGCCCCACCGCGTTGTTCATGGCATCGTCGGAACGGAAGGAGTTGGAGCAGACGAGCTCGGCCAATCGATCCGACTTATGCGCTTCGGTGCCCCGCAGCGGCCGCATCTCATGCAGGATCACCGAATGGCCGGCATAGGCGATCTGCCATGCCGCCTCGCTGCCCGCGAGCCCGCCGCCGACGATATGCACCGGATTGTCGATCATAGGATGAACAGATAACCTCGTGCCCTTCTGACAGCAAGGAGAACGCTGATGTTGCGCTTCCTCAATCCCCCGGAAATCTGCAAACCTTTTTCGCGCTACAGCCAGGGCGCGCTGGTGGAGGGGCCCGCGCGCTGGCTGCATATCTCCGGCCAGGTCGGCGCCAGGCCCGACGGCACGCTGGAACAGGGCTTCGAGGCCCAGGCGAAGCGGAGCTGGGCAAATCTCGTTGCCATGCTGCACGCGTCGGATATGGATCTGGGCGATATCGTGAAGACCAATGTGTTCCTGACCCGGGCGACCGATGTAGCAGCCTCGCGCATAATTCGCGAAGAAGCATTGAAGGGCAGCACGCCGGCCTCGACCCTGCTGATCATCTCGGCGCTTGCCCATCGCGATCTCTTGATCGAGGTGGAGGCAATCGCCGCCAAGGCGAGCTAAGTCGTGTATTCATGAACGAGCCGTTAGATAGTGGCGGCCCACCCATGTCCGGTTTGGTATCGACACCGGCTGCAAGGTCGAGAGCGCGGTCACGTTCGCCTAGTGCCATGACCTGACCTCGGCCCCCCCACGGGAGCGCCATTCGTCGTTACAGGCGGCCGGGATTTGGTATGCTCAGATGGAAAGGACCTAGCCATGACAACCTCGAAAATGATCGCCGGCCTGATCGGCCCTACGCTTGTCGCAATCGCCGCCGCTGTGTTGATTAACTTCGGCTCTTTCCCTGCATTGGCAGAGCAGATTTCCCGCGACCCCGCCCTTATCTTTGTGTCAGGCATCCTCTTGCTCGTCGCTGGGCTTGCCATTGTGCGTGTTCACAATATCTGGGCAGGCGGCTGGCCAGTACTTGTAACTGTTCTTGGCTGGCTCGCCGTCCTCGGTGGTCTTGTACGAATGCTGTTCCCAATCCAGCTCGCCGCGATCGTGGCCGGAGTTGGCCAGAGCACCGGTTTGATCGCCGCAGTGGCCGTCGTTCTTCTGGTGCTCGGAGCGTTCCTCTCGTTCAAAGGCTACACCCGCAACTAAGCAATTGGTTACGCCCTAAGTTGTGACGACAGCTTCGGGTTACGTGCTGACGAGTTGAGCGCGTCTGCGACAGCTCAGCTCACTCATGTAGAGCAGTCGTAGCCGAACATGGACCGGCTCTCCGGCCTCGTGCCAGGGCCGGACCATCGTCGAATACGAAATTCCTGTTCGACCATCAATCCGGCAACCCCGCCTTGCGCATGCCCTCCAACACATGCAGGGCATCGGCCGAGTTCTTGTAGAACAGCCTTACGGTTGAAAGGCGGAAATCTGGCTTCAGCCGCAGCACCTCGGCGGCTTGCGCACGTGCCTCGTCGAGCTGTCCCAGTTGGGCGTAGCAGGCGGCGAGCCGCGCGAAGTCCCAGGATCTCTTGTGGCTCGATAATCGTCGTTGCGCGTCGAGCGCCTCCTCATAGCGATGTGCGGCATAGCACGCAATACCGAGGCCGCTCCAATACCACTCCGGATGAAACGGGTCGAGGCGCATGGCTTTTCGAATCAACTCGATGGCCTCTTCGGCGCGGCCGACAGAGCACAGGTTCGAGCCCATCAGGGCGAGCCCGTTCGCATCATTGGGATTGAGGGCGGCGCTGCGCTCGAAATGCGACAGCGCCAAGTCGTATTCGCCTCGATAGCGATATACTATAGCCAGAAACTGGTGACAGCGGCCTTCATTTGGATCCAACCGAAGCCCCGTGAGCGCCGCCGAGAGGGCTTTTTCCTTAATCGAACTGGGCGCATCGCCATAGCCGTGTTCGCATAACAGCGCCAAAGCCAGATAGGCATGCGCCAAGGAGAAGCCCGGATCGAGCGCA
>JBGPNG010000515.1:0-2536 GCA_041487395.1 Dongiaceae bacterium | reverse complement strand
CACGGCCCCGGCAAGGCCCATGTCGACTCCGGCGGCGAGCCCGCCAAGATTGTCAACCTGGTCATGCATTACCTCTACTTGGAGCCGCGGCCTGTTGACTACGAGATTGTGGGGCATTCTTGTAGAGCGTTGGTCTCAACGATTTCAATGTGATGGGCCAAAATAGCGGAAAGGCGACCCCATGTCTGCCGCTGCGGCCGCGCTCCCAAATGCGCCCAGGAATATCACGCGAAAATCTCTGGCTCGCTCTTCGAGCGCATCGCGGTAGGCTTCACCGATGAATGGATTTTGAACCGGAGAGAGAGATGCATCGCAGCCGGCTCGGCGGATTGATCATCGACTGTCGCACGGACGATCTCAAAGCGGCAGCCAGCTTCTGGAGCGCCGCTCTCGCCCGAGTTTCTCACAGGGATCATGATGGCGCCGGAGCGAATTTGCCGACAAGCAAGGAAGGCGGCGAAGCCCGATGCCCGTCCATCGGGCGAGCCGACTGATGCAGACTGTCGACAAATTCGCCCGGCCCTTCGGGTTGCCGCGCGCGGGCAACGACATCGCCATCCCTGTGAGAAATTCGGGCTAGCAATCGTTTCATGGCACTCCTCCCGCTTTATTTTTGTTCAAACCTGGTCGATCGTATTTGTTCGATCAGGCGCGGGACCGGCTCGCCGCCGCGGCGGACGCGCGTTGCCACCCCTCGGCGCCCAGCAGATCCCAATAGCGAATCCAGGCCTTGAGCCCGTCATCCAGGCGCTGGAGGCGAAAGAACTCGTTGGGCGCGTGGTAATCCTCGTCGGCCGTCGAGAATGAAAAGAAGACCGTTTCGGCGCCGATCGCGGCGCGGAAAATAAGGCCGATGGGAATCGTCGCCCCCATGCGCACGCGCAAGGCGGGCTTGCCGTAGACTTCGCTCAATACCCGCTCGGCCAATGCCAGCCCCGGATGATCGTCGGGAATGGCATAGGCTTTCGAGCCGTGATCGCCGGGCGTGATCGCAAGCGTCACGCCGCGCGGGCAATGGTCGCGCAAATGTTTTGAGATCGCGGCGACGATGGCGTCCGGATCCTGATCGGGAACCAGACGGCAGGTGATCTTGGCCTGGGCCTGGCTCGGAATCACGGTCTTGGTGCCGGGCCCCTGATAGCCGCCGCCGAGCCCGTTCAATTCCAGCGTCGGACGCAGCCATTGCCGCTCCAACAACCCATAGCCGGCTTCGCCCGAACTCGCCGGCGCGCCGATGGCGTCCAGATATTTCTGCTCGCTGAAAGGCAATTCGGCGATGGCCTGGCGTGCCGCATTCGTCGGCGGCCGCACCTGATCGTAGAATCCGGCCACGGCGACACGGCCCTGGTCGTCGTGCAGGGAGGCGATCAGCCGGGAAATCGCCTGCAGCGGATTGGCGACGCTGCCGCCATGGCGCCCGGAATGAAGATCCTTGGCCGCACCGGTCACGGTCAATTCCAAAGCCGCGAGGCCGCGACTGGCCACGGTGATGGAGGGCTCGTCCGGCCGCCACATGGCGCCGTCGGCCGAGAGGACGAAATCGGCGGCGAGTTCGGCCGCATGTTCCTTCACGAAGGCGCCGAGATGGGCGCTGCCGCGTTCCTCCTCCCCTTCGATCACCAGTTTCAGATTGATGGGCAGGCGCCCGCGGGTCTTGAGAAACGCCTCCGCCGTCGCGATCGGAATCAACATCGGCCCTTTGTCGTCGGAAACGCCGCGGGCATAGAGCCGGTTGTCGCGGATCTGGGGCTTGAAGGGTGGGCTCTGCCATTTGTCCAGCGGGTCGGGCGGCTGCACGTCGTAATGGCCATAGACCAGGATGGTGGGAGCCCCCTTGGCATGCAGCCAATCGCAGGTGACCACGGGATGGCCCTCGGTCGGCGCGATGCGCACGTTCTCCAGGCCGGCGGCGCGCATGCGCGCGGCCACCCATTCAGCCGCTTCGCCGATATGGCGCGCATAGGCCGGATCGGTGCTGACGCTGGGAATGCTGGCAAAAGCGATGAGGTCGTCCAGGATCGCCTGGCGATGGGTCGTCACATAGTCGAGCGGCCGTGCCGTGCCGTCCGTCATTCTACTTGCCTCCGTCCACGCTCAAGACCTGTCCGGTGATCCAGCCGGCATAGTCGGAAGCGAAGAACAGCACAGCATGGGCGATGTCTTCCGGCTGGCCCAGGCGCTTGAGGGCGATGGAGTCCACCAGCTTGCGCTGGCCTTCCTCGCCATAGGAATCCCACTGTTTCTCCGTGGTCGGGTTCGAGCGCACGAAACCCGGAGCCACATTGTTGACCGTGATGCCCCAGGGGCCCAGTTCATGGGCCAGTTGCCGGGTCAGACCAATCTGGGCTGCCTTGGCCGCCGCATAGGCCTGGATGCCGGTCAGGCTGATCTCCAGGCCGGCGCGGCTCGAGATGTTGACGATGCGTCCGCGCTTCGCGCGCTTCATGCCGGGCGCCACGGCCTGGGCGCAATAGAATGCGCCGGTCACATTGACGTTGAAGATGTCATGCCAATCGGCCGGCGAGATTTCCTCGAT
>JBGPNG010000514.1:0-2538 GCA_041487395.1 Dongiaceae bacterium | reverse complement strand
CTAGTGTCGCAACCGTAGATGAATCCGATCGACGCATATGGCCGCCCCGATCTGCCGCGGGCCCGCGGGTGCGCCCCGTGAGCCTCGCGCGGCATCCCTCCCGCCCGCGTGGGGCGGACCTATCCGCATCGACCGGCGCGGCGTCGAAAATCCCGGCGGTCGCCGTGGTTGTGGTCAATTTCACCAGCGGGAATTGCCTGGCGCGTTGCCTGGCGGCCCTGGAAAAGCAAAGCTTCCGCGACTTCACCGTGGTCGTGGTCGACAATTGCTCGAGCGACGATTCCCTCGACGTGCTGGCTGATTTGCCGGCCGGTTGGCGGGTCATCCGACAGCAGCGCAACACGGGCTTCGCCGCCGCCAACAATCATGCCATCTCGACGGTCGAATCGCCCTGGGTCGCCACGCTCAACCCCGACGCCTTTGCCGAGCCCGATTGGCTGGCGCAATTGATGCGCGGGACCGAGCGATATCCGGATGCCGCCGCCTTCGGCTCCCTGCAGATCGACGCCGCCCGGCCCGATCGCCTCGACGGCGTGGGCGACGCTGGCCATGTCAGCGGCTTATACTGGCGCGGCGGCTTCGGCCAGCCTCTGGCGCGCCGCTGCCTCGAAGGGGAGATCCTGTCGCCTTGCGCCGCCGCCGCGTTGTATTGGCGCGAGGCATTTCTCGACCTGGGCGGGTTCGACGAGGATTTCTTCTGCTACGGCGAAGACGTGGATCTGGGATTTCGCCTGCGCCTGGCGGGATATCGCTCCGTCCAGCTTGGCAATGCGGTCGTGCGCCATATCGGGGGCGCCAGCGGGGACGGGCGGGCCGGCTTCGCCCGATACCATGGCGTGCGCAACCGGCTCTGGCTGTTCGTGAAGGATATGCCACCGGCCTTGTTCTGGACGATGGCGCCGATTCATCTGCTGGCGACACCCGTATTGGCCTTGCATTCCGTCATAAGAGGCGAGTTCGCCGCCTTCGGACGCGGGCTTTTCGACGCCATGCGCGGCTTGCCCGATGCCTGGCGCAAACGCCGGAAGATTCAGTCGGGCCGGCTCGCGGGCGTTCTGCCGGCGCTGTGCTGGTCGCCGCTCGCGGCCGTGCAGCGCCGGCCGAACGTCCGGCCCGTGCTGGCAAGCGCGCCTCTCGAACGCATGACGGGCAAAGGCGGGATCGGCATTGCCATAGTGAGTTTTCGCACCGGCCCGGTCCTGTTCCCGGCGCTGGAGGCGGCACTCGCCGACCCAGCGGTCGAGCGCGTCGTGCTGGTGGACAACGGCAATACGCCGGATACCCGGGCCGAACTGAAACGCCGGGCGGCCGCCGAACCGCGCCTCAAGGTCATTTCGAAGCAAGGCAATATAGGCTTTGCCGCGGCTTGCAATCTGGCGGCACGCCATATGGACAGCGAATATCTATTGCTGCTGAACCCGGATTGCGTTCTGCCCCAGAACGCCCTGACGCGTTTGCGCGCCGAATTGAACGATCGCCAACGTCCCGCCCTGTTGGGCGCCATCATGGTCGACGGCGCCGATCGCGAGCAGCGGGCAACCCGGCGCAATCTTCCCACGCCGGCCAATCTTATCGGCGAGGCGTTAGGCCTCCATCGGCTGATCGCGCGCTGGCCGCGGATCGAGATCGAGGGCGGCCTGACGGCGGAAACCTCGGTCGTGCCGGCGATCAGCGGGGCGGCCATGTTCCTCGGCCTGGAAAACTATTGGGCCCTGGGCGGCCTCGATGGCGGTTATTTCCTTCATGTGGAAGATCTCGATTTCTGCGCCCGCTTCTGGGCGGCCGGGGGCGAAGTCTGCATCGTGCCGGACCTGCGCATCCGCCATGTGCGCAGCTCCAGCGAGGCGCCGCGCCTGGCCATCGAGTGGCATAAGGCCCGCGGCTTCCGCCGTTATTTCCGCAAACAGGGCCTGCCTGTCTGGCAGCGGGTCTTGCTGGATTTGGCGATTCTCGCCCGCTTCGCTCTGGTCGCTATTTCGCTCGCTTGGCGGCGGCGCGGATCTGGCTCAGGCTCTGGCGTGGGGTCAGCGCTTCCGGATCGACCTTGATCTCGATCAAGGCCGGCTTGCCCGACGCCATTGCGCGCTCGAAGGCCAGGGCGAATTCTTCCGTGCGGGTCACTGTCTCGCCAAGCGCGCCATAGGCCCGGGCCAAGGCGGCAAAATCCGGGTTCGTCAGGTCGGTGCCGAAGACGCGCCCGGGGTATTGGCGCTCCTGATGCATGCGGATCGTGCCGTACATGCCGTTGTTGACGACGACGAAGACGATAGCGAGGCCGTATTGCACGGCGGTGGCCAATTCCTGCCCGTTCATCATGAAGCAGCCGTCGCCGTTCCAGGAGAGAACCGGCCGATCGGGGTAGGTCGCCTTGGCCGCGACCGCCGCCGGCACGCCATAGCCCATGGCGCCGCTGGTCGGGCCCAGCTGGGTGCGGAAGCGGCGATAGGGGTAATAGCGGTTCAGCCAGGCGGCGTAGTTGCCGGCACCGTTGGTCAGGATCGCCTCCGGCGGCAGGCGCTTGCCCAGGAAAGCGACGAT
>JBGPNG010000513.1:0-2543 GCA_041487395.1 Dongiaceae bacterium | reverse complement strand
CCGGCGCGCTGCTCGAGCGCATCGAGCGGCTGCGCGCCGAACCGGGGCTGGCCGTCTCCTTGGTCTTCCTCACCTGCTCGGATGAGGTGCTGCAGCGTCGCTTCACCGAAACGAGGCGGCGCCATCCGCTGGCCCAGGACCGGCCCGTTGCCGACGGCATTCGCCAGGAACGGGCCCTCCTCGACGGCCTCAGCGGCGCCGCCGATCTGGTCATCGACAGCACCGATCTGGCGCTGGCCGATCTGAAGCGGCTGATGCAGGGTCATTTCGCCCTCGAACGGCAGCCCGGACTGGCGGTGGCGGTGATGTCCTTCTCCTATCGCCATGGCCTGCCGCGAGAGGCGGACCTGGTCTTCGACGCCCGGTTCCTCGCCAATCCACATTACCAGCCGGCCTTGCGCCAGCTCACCGGCCGCGATGCGGCCGTCGGCGCCTATATCGAGGCGGATCCCGCTTTCGCGCACTTCTTCGCCGACCTCACGGCACTATTGTTGCCGCTGCTCCCGGGGTTCGAGCGCGAGGGCAAAAGCTATCTGACGCTCGCCGTCGGCTGCACCGGCGGCCGGCACCGTTCCGTATTCATCGCCGAGCGACTGGCTGCCTGGCTCATCGCCCAAGGCCGGCCCGTCGCACTGCGCCACCGCGATATCGCGCCCGCCGACGATGCCTGACCGCAACCGAAGGACGTTCAAATGATTGGTATGATTCTCGTCACCCATGGCCGATTGGCGATCGAGTTTATCGCCGCGCTGGAGCATGTCGTGGGCCCGCAACAGCGCATCGCCGCGGTTTGTATCGGCGCCGAAGACGATATGGAACAGCGCCGGCGCGACATCCTCGACAGCGTCGCCAAGGTGGAGGAGGGCGATGGCGTCGTTCTGCTGACCGACATGTTCGGCGGCACGCCCTCCAACCTCGCCATTTCCGTGCTCGATCGGGCCAATGTGGAAGTCATCGCCGGCGTCAATCTGCCCATGCTGATCAAGCTCGCCAGCGTGCGCACCACATCCAAACTTCCGGTCGCCGTGGTCGAGGCCCAGGAAGCCGGGCGCAAATACATCAACGTCGCCTCGCAACTGCTGGCCGACGCCGGCGGTTGACGATGGACGCGACGCCGACCCTCACCCACCTGGCAACGATCCGAAACGAGCGTGGCCTGCACGCCCGCGCGGCGGCGAAATTGGTGAAGCTGGCAACCCAGTTCGAGTGCGATATCCAGGTTCGCCGCGGCGATACGACGGCCAATGGGCGCTCCATCATGGGCTTGATGATGCTGTCGGCGGGCATGGGCAACGAGGTCGAGGTGACGGTCAACGGCCGCGATGCCGGGCCGGCGCTGGTCGCGGTGCTCGATCTGATCGGACGCAAGTTCGATGAAGACTGAACGCAAGCGCCGCCGCGCGATCCGGGAGCAGGCGTTCGAAGGCGTGGGCGTTTCCTCCGGCATCGCGGTGGGTATCGCCCATCTGGTCGAATCCGGCGCGGTCAACGTGCCCGAATACACCATCGACGAAGATCAGGTAGCAGCCGAGCAGGCCCGCTTTGCCAAGGCCGTTCTTTCGGCTCAGAAGCAGATTCGCAAGCTGGGGGCGAAAGCTGCCGGGCTGCATGGGGCGGCGGCCGAAGAGATCGGCATCCTGCTGGAGGCCCATCTGCAGATGCTGTCGGGCAGCCGCGTGCTGCGCGGGGTCGACAACCGCATCGCCCGCGACCGGATCAACGCCGAGGCCGCCGTGCAAGCCGAGATCTCCGCCGTCGCCCAGGATTTCGCCACCCTCGACGATGCCTATCTGGCCGCGCGCGCCGTCGATATACGAGAGGTCGGCGACCGCTTGATCCGCAATCTGACCAAGACACCCTATGCGGCCATCGCCCATCTGCCCGAGGGCAGTATTCTGGTGGCCGAGGAATTGACCCCCGCCGATACGGCGCTGATGGATCCGGCTTTCGTCGCCGGCTTCGCCACATTGCTGGGTGGTGCCGAAAGCCATACGGCGATCATGGCGCGCTCCTTGGGCCTGCCCGCCGTGCTCGGCGTCACCGGATTGCTGGGCTCCATTAAGAACGGCGATGCGCTGATCGTCGACGGCGACGAGGGCCGTGTCGTCATCCATCCCTCCGCCGAGACGCTGGCCGCCTATCGCCGCCGTCAGGGCCAGCATGAACGCGATCTGCGCTCGCTCGCCCGCCTGCGGCGCCTGCCGGCCGTCACGCGCGACGGCACCGATATCGCGCTCTACGCCAATCTCGAACTGCCCCGCGAACTCGACGTCGCGATGGCGGCGGGGGCCGAAGGTGTGGGTCTGTTGCGCACCGAGTTCATGTTCATGAACCGCGATACGCTGCCCGACGAAGAAGAACAGTATCAGGCGCTACGCGGTCTGGTGGAAGGGCTCGACGGCAAGACGCTGACGGCGCGCACGCTGGATGTGGGGGGCGACAAGCTGACCCAGGCGCTGGCCGGTCATCACGGCGCCGGCGCCAACCCCGCATTGGGTCTGCGCGCCATTCGCCTGTCGCTGAAGGAACGCCCCCTGCTCGAT
>JBGPNG010000512.1:0-2545 GCA_041487395.1 Dongiaceae bacterium | reverse complement strand
CATTCGCCTCTATCGCCAGAGCTATCACGGTATCTCGGGACTGCTGCGGCCTCTCGTCGCAAACGGCCAAGCCGTCGTCCTGCCGATGCAGTTGTCCAGGGCGGACCGTGCCTGGATAATCGAAACCTGCCCGGCTTCCGTGCTGAAGCATCTGGGTTGGCGCGGCAGGTATAAGGGACGCGCCTTGGAGCCTCAGCGCCGGCTGATCCTCGAACTGCTGCAGAAGAAGAGGCTCCTCAGACCTCTGCCCGCAACCATCGAGCGTGCCGTTCTCGAAAATGCTGGCGGTGATGCGTTGGACAGCATCATCGCAGCCCTGGCGACGGCTGCCGCATCGGCGGAGATAGACGCCGGCGAAGGCGGCGGCGATCCGCTCGAGGGCCGCGTCTATTTCAGAATATGAGGCAGCGAGGGTGGTCCGTAGAGGACGCGCGCCCGCGTCTCGAACGCGCCGACCATGCGACGCACCGCTTCGTGGAACAACACCCCGATGAGTTTCTGCAACAGGGCCGAGCGGAATTCGAATTCGACGTAGAAATCGATGCGGCAACCGCCCTCGGGCGTCGGTTCAAAGCGCCAGCGGTTCGATAGATGCTTGAACGGCCCGTCGGCATAAGTGACATCGATGGCAAGATGGGGCCGGTCGAGTGCCACTCGGCTGGCGAAGCGTTCGCGGATCATCTTGAAACCAATCACGAGATCGGCGACCAGTAGTGTCTCGCTGCGCTCGCGGATGCGCGCCCCGATGCACCAAGGCAGAAATTCCGGATAGCGCTCCACATCGGCGACAAGGTCGAAGAGCTGCTCGGGCCGATAGCCCAGCGGACGCTGCTCCGCATGCTTCATCATGGGATGGCCGGCGGGCGATCAGCCCAGGCGCGCGGCGCGGGCGGCCCTGAGCCGCTCGAAATCCTCGCCCGCGTGGTAGGAGGAACGGGTCAGCGGCGAGGCGGCCACCAATAGAAAGCCCTTGCCCTGCGCCATCTGCTTCAACTGCAGAAATTCGTCGGGCGGCAGGAAACGATCGATGGGATGGTGCTTGGCGGTCGGCTGCAGATATTGCCCGATGGTAAGGAAATCCACGTCGGCGGTCCGCATGTCGTCCATCACCTGCAGCACTTCGTCGCGCGTCTCGCCCAACCCCACCATGAGCCCGGATTTGGTGAAGATGGAGGGGTCGAGTTCCTTGACCCGGGCCAGAAGCTGCATGGAGGCGAAATATCGGGCGCCCGGCCGCACGCTGCGATAGAGCCGCGGCACGGTTTCCAGATTGTGGTTGTAGACATCGGGCCGCGCCTCGACGACGATTTCCACGGCACCTTGCTTGCGCAGGAAATCCGGCGTCAGCACTTCGATGGTGGTGGCGGGCGCCAAAGCGCGAATGCGGCGGATCGTCTCGGCGAAATGGGCGGCACCACCGTCTTCGAGGTCGTCGCGATCGACGGAGGTGACCACGACATGGGCGAGGCCGAGGGCGGCAATCGCCTCGCCCACATGAGCCGGCTCATGGGGATCGAGCTTGTCGGGAAGCCCAGTCGCCACGTTGCAGAAGGCACAGGCCCGCGTGCAGACATCACCCAGGATCATCACCGTGGCGTGCTTTTGCTTCCAGCATTCCCCGATATTGGGACAGGCCGCCTCTTCGCAGACGGTATTGAGCTTCAAACGGCGCATCAGCGCGCGCGTTTCTTGATACTCCTTGGACATGGGTGCCTTGACGCGGATCCAATCGGGTTTGCGCGGGATCGGCGATTCCGGGCGATTGAGCTTTTCCGGATGGCGGGGGCGAATGGCGTCCACGGTTTCAGACATGGAGAGCCCGGCCGTAAGCGTCAAGCACGGATTCATGCATCATTTCCGACAATGTCGGATGCGGGAACACGGTTTGCATCAGTTCCGCTTCCGTCGATTCGAGCGTGCGGGCGATGGAATAGCCCTGGATCAGCTCCGTCACCTCGGCGCCGATCATATGGGCGCCCAACAGCTCGCCGGTCTTGGCGTCGAACACGGTCTTGACCAGGCCTTGGGGTTCGCCAAGCGCGATCGCCTTGCCATTGCCGATGAAGGGAAAGCGCCCGACCTTAATTTCGTAGCCGGCGGCCTTCGCTGCCGCTTCGGTAAGGCCGATGCTCGCCACCTGGGGCATGCAATATGTGCAGCCGGGAATCTTGCCGACATCCAGCGGGTGCACGCCTTTCACGCCGGCGATGCGCTCGACGCAGATGACGCCTTCGTGCATCGCCTTGTGCGCGAGCCAGGGCGGGCCGACGAGGTCGCCGATGGCATGGACGCCGGGCTCCCCGGTCGCGCACCAGGGATCGACCACCACATGGGTATTCTCGACTTTCACCTTCGTACCTTCGAGGCCCAGGTTCTCCACATTGCCGACGATGCCGACGGCCAGAATCGCCCGGTCCACCGTGATCTCCTGGGTCTTGCCGCCCTTCGCTTCGAGCGTCGCGGTGACGTTGTCGGCGCCCTTCTTGAGCGCCTTCACGGTGGTGTCGACGAAGATCTTCATGCCCTGCTCTTCGAACGACTTCTT
>JBGPNG010000511.1:0-2546 GCA_041487395.1 Dongiaceae bacterium | reverse complement strand
CTCGGATTTGGATTCGAAAATATCAAAACCGCCTCGCCCTCGATTCTTTTTGGAAACCTCGACTTGGCTTCCCGGAAATGTTCGTAACGGCTTTAGGCGGAATTTTGAGATGTGTGCATGCCGTAGCCGCGTGAGCGGGAGAGGGAGGGGCCCGTCGCGTATGCGACGGGAGGGTGAGGGCCGCTAGTTCGCCGCCCTACTCCGCCGCCTCGCCGGCGATTTTCTGGCCCTGCACGGCGAAGAAGGATGCCGATTTCGGCTGCGCCGGCAGTTCGATCGGCCCATCCATCAGCCTGGCGAAGCGCGTCGGCTTGCCGCGCACGATCATGCCTTCATTGGGATTGGCCATGGGATTGCGGGCGAGCGGAAACGCATCGGCGGCGCTGTAGACACAGATATAGAGGCCGCGCGGGCGATCGCTGCGGTTGGCTTCCGAGCCGTGGCAAAGCCGCGTATGCATCAGGCAGACGCTGCCGGCGGGCCCGATGGCGGGAACCTGTTTGGCCTTCATCTCGGCCGCCGTCTTCGCCTCGATGGAGCCGGTGAAGCGTCCATCCTCGAACAGGGAATGGAGCGGTCCCTTGTGGGAGCCGGGCACGACCATGAGCGCGCCATTCTCCGCCGTCACCTCGTCGATGAAGATGAGGGCGGTGACCAGGTCGTCGTTGGTATGGGGCGTATAGGCGAAATCCTGGTGATAGCCCACTTCCGTATTGGTGCCGGGCAATTTCAGATTGATCTTGCAGTGGTGGAATTTCACATCGGGGCCGATGAGGTCGGCCACCATGTCGACCACCGCCGCCTTCTCCATCGCTTGGCGAAAGGCGGGCGCAAAGTCCGAGGGATTGTTCACCCGCCGCAGTGCCGGATGGTCCGGGCGATGCTCCTCGCCCATGTCGAAGCGCGGCCGGCCGTCGATGGTGGGTGGCCCGAAAGGCTCGCGATGAGCGCGGCTTTCATCCACCCAGCGCGTGATCTGTGCCCGCATGGCGGCAAGCTCCGCCGGGCTCGCCGCATCGGGCACGACGAGATAGCCCTCGCGCCGGAATCGATCGATCTGTGTCTCGGTCAGCATGGCCTGTCTCCACGAAGATGGAATCCATGCCTATCACGCCTCGTCCCGTCCCAGCAGGCGGTCGATGGCGCGGCGGTCGGCCTTGGTCGGGCGCTCGCCGCCGCTCGGCGGCTCGATGGCTTTGGACGACGGCGGAGCCAGGTCTTCATAAAGCTTGCATGCTTCCGGCGCCGGACCGCGGCGCTCGCCCAGCGCCACGACCTTGACCGTGCGGATATGGGGTCCGAGGGGAAAAGTCAGCACATCGCCCGGCTTCACCCCGTGATGCGCCTTGAACACGGCGGCGCCGGCAATGCGCACCTTGCCCGCCGCGGCAAGCTTGGCGGCCAGCGTGCGGGTGCGGCAGAACCGGGCATGCCACAGCCACTTGTCCAGGCGCAGGCTGGTGCCGCTCATGTTGCGATCATTTCGGAAATTTGAGCCCGCTGAGCGCGGCAAACGGTGACTCCGGCCGATGTGCCGGTGTCTTCTCCCCGCCCCGCCGCCTGGCCGGACGCCCCGGCTTCTTATTTGCCGGCGCGTGGAAGCGAAGCTCGCCTTCTTCTTCGATGGAACGATAGCCGAGTGCCGCAATAACGGCGGGCAAGGCCGCCATGTCGCAGCGGATGCATTGCCGCAAGGCCTCGACCGGCAGGAACGGCCCCTGATCGGCCAAGCGATGGGCAAGCTGGGACAGGCGCTCCAGCGCGTCGGCCCGGACGGCGAGCGAGCCCGCGAGGCGATAGCCGGCCGCATGATAGAACTCGGCCGGCAGAGCCGGATCGCGCACCAGACTGGCCGGCCGGCGCGGCGGCAAGGCTGCGGGGGCTCGACCCGCCTTGATGCACCAGAGCAGGGCCGCAAGACCCGCGGCGGACGCGAGCGCCGGGAACCAAACGCTCTCGCGACCCAGCCTGACACCCAGGCGCC
The DNA here is from genome assembly GCA_041487395.1 of Dongiaceae bacterium. Lineage (GTDB taxonomy): Bacteria > Pseudomonadota > Alphaproteobacteria > Dongiales > Dongiaceae > DASXQK01. The sequence goes on along the minus strand of JBGPNG010000511.1, from coordinate 562 downwards.
CGAGCGCCTTGGCGTCGGCCTGGGGCAATTGCCCTGCAAGCTCTCGGCGCGGCAACAGGCCGAGCGCTTCGATGAGCTGGAAGACGACGCCGCGGGTCGCCCCGGCGACGCCGGATTCCGCGGCCGCCGCCAGGGGCTTCAGCCGGCGCGCGATATGAGCCTCCAGCCAGAGGGCCAGGCGGCGCCTCAAACGTTCGCGCTCGGCCCCGTCCAGCAGTTCGCTGGGCAGCGGATCGACGCGCGGACTGGTCAGCGTTTCGCCCGCGATGGCGCGGGCGACCGGGGCCCCTTCCCAGCTCAGCACGCCGGCGGCGGAAAGCGCGAAGACTTCATCGCCGGCCGCTTCCAGCCGGGCGAGGCGTGCCGGAATCTCACGGTTCAGCGCGCGGCGCGCCGCGGTCAGCAGCGGACGACTTTCCTCCGCGCCCCCCGACCCGTCCGGGATGAAGCGAAATCCCGCGAGCTGGCCGACGGATTCGCCCTCGACGATCACCTCGCCCGCCCGGGTCACCGCACCTTCCAGCACGCCGCCGTCCTTCAACCGGCGCAGCAACAGGGCCTG
>JBGPNG010000510.1:0-2551 GCA_041487395.1 Dongiaceae bacterium | reverse complement strand
GCGTCGGCCAGCATCTCTATAACGAGTTGCGCGATCGGATGAATCCGGCGGGTGCGCCCAGCGATCCGCATTACGATCTGGTGATCAAGCTTCAGCAGCGCAGCGACCAGCTGCTGATCCTCGAGGACCAGACCGCCTCGCGCATCAATCTGACGCTCTATGCCGATTACGCGCTCTATCAGCGCGGCACGCCCTCGCCCGTGTTGCGGGGGCAAACGCGGGCAACGACCAGCTATGATTTGCTCAACAACAACGTCGAATTCGCGACCATCCAGTCGGTCGACGATGCCCAGCGGCGCGGCGCGCAGAGCCTGGCCGACGATATCACCAATCGGCTGGCGGTGTTCCTGGCGAAGCCGACCGGAGGCTGAGGCGGGATGAAGGTCGCCGTACGCGATCAGGCCCGGTTCTTGCAATCGGCGGAATCGGCCGTCGCCGCCGTGCTGTTCTATGGACCGGATCAGGGGCTGGTGCGCGAACGCGCCGTCGAGCTCGTCGCCCGCGTCGCCGGCGACGCGGGCGATCCCTTCCGGGTCGCCGAACTCTCCGCCGTACAGTTGAAGGACGATCCAGCATTGCTCGCCGACGAGGCGGCGGCCCTCTCGCTATCGGGCGGGCGGCGCGTGCTGCGCTTGCGCGATGCCGGCGACGCGCTCGCCCAACCGCTGGCCGACCTGCTGGCAGGCGCGCCCCCGGCCGCATTTCTCGTTCTCGAGGCAGGCGAGTTGGCGCCCCGCTCGGCATTGCGCCGCTTCTGCGAGGGCGCCGTCGGCGCCGCGGCGATCGCCTGCTTCCTGGATGACGATGCGGCGCTGGGCCAGGTGATCGGCGAGGCGCTGAAAAGCCAGGGGCTGGCAATCGGATCGCAGGCGCTTGCCTATCTCGTCGCCCATCTGGGCGGCGATCGTGGCGTCACGCGCCAGGAACTGGAAAAGCTGGCCCTCTATGTCGGCCCCCGGGTCGGCCCAGGCGGCAAGCAGGTGACGCTGGAAGACGTGGAAGCCGTCATCGGCGACAGTTCCGCCCACTCCCTCGACGACGTGATCTTCGCCCTCGGCGAGGGCGATCGCGAATCCGTCGACCGCAGCTATGCCCGCGCGCTCGGCGACGGCAATGACGAGATCGTCATCCTGCGCGCAGCCGCGCGCCACATCCTGCGGCTGCACCAAGTGGCCGGTGCCCCGGAACCGCGCGCTGCGGTCAAGGCGCTGCGCCCGCCGGTCTTCTACAAACTGGAGAGCCGGTTCGTCGCCCAGCTTCGCCTATGGTCAAACGATCGCCTGAGCGAAGCCCTCGACCGCCTGAACCGCGCCGAGATCGAGATCAAGACCGGCGCGCAGCCCAAGGCCGCGGTCGCCGAACGCGCGCTGATGGAGGTCGCGGGACTGGCGCGACGGCGGCGCGCATGAAAAAGGGGGTCGTGTACGCCTGTTCGCATACGGATTGGATGCCGGAAACCGTTCGATCCGCTTTGTCCTTCGCCAAGCATATGCCCGATATCGAGCGGCATTTTTTCGCGCCCCTGGCCCTGCTCGAGCGTTGCCGGCAGGATCTGCCCGGCGCGTTCACCAAGGTTTTTTCGCTTGGCAAAATCAGGCATGCCCATCGGCCGAGGTTCGAATCCATGCTGGCGGTGGAGCTGGACCGAATGATTTTCATCGACGGCGATACGCTGTTGCTGGCGCCGGTCTATGAGCTCTTCGAGATTCTCGAGCATTTCGATATCGCGGCCAGCATCGCCCCGCAGCTATTTAACCCCCTGGCCATGAAAAGCGGGCTCTATGACGCCTTGCCCAAGGTATCGATGGCGATACCCGAATGGAACGGAGGCCTGCTGGTGGCGAAGAACACCGAGCAATTCCGCGCCTTCGTGAAAAGCTGGAACGCCTTGTTCAATCAATGCCTGAAAAGGGGCTATGCATTGGATCAGGCCTCGTTTCGCAGCGCGCTTGCCATCAGCAGATTGCGCGTGGCGACATTGGCGCATAACTACAATTTCCGGGCCCATGTCCAACAGATCGTCAGAGGGCAAGTGCGGATTCTGCATGCCCATGGCGAGCTGGACGAGATCGCAAAAACCGTCAATGCGACGCCGGTCATGCGCCACTACGTCCCGCAGGAAAATCTCATCCACGGCTATCGCCCGCCAAAGGCGCCGGACCTCTGAGCTTTAGGATCTGAGTGCAAATAGCCGCTGCGCTATGCGTCGACGGCCCCTCTCCCGCACCGCGGGAGAGGGGCCGAGCGGAGCGAGGCGGGTGAGGGTCTACACGGGCGCGGAGCGCTGCAAGAATGGTATCGACCACGCCTGCGGTGTTGGCAAGAACGTCGTTGTTCCAGAACCGGAGCACGGCGCCAGCCTCGGCGCGCGGGCCATTGGGTGCGCCTGTCGCCGGCAGTATTCTCGTTATGCCGAGCCCCGGCCGCCGCGACGGCGAGGCGGGGCCTGGTACAAGCGAAATCGACGATGATCGGGCCGATCGGCTGATGCCGCCGGAACTTGTAGCCGATGAGACGTCGTCCACGTCGAGCAGCCCACAGCCGGATTTCG
>JBGPNG010000509.1:0-2562 GCA_041487395.1 Dongiaceae bacterium | reverse complement strand
GGCGGGGGCTGGCGATATTCGACGGGCGTGGCGGAGAATTTGATCGGATTGCCGATCAGATCGACGCTGCCCTTGGCAGCCAGCGGATGGCGTAGTGCGATCTGCATGCCGCGGGCACGAACCTGCGGGTCGGCAAAAACCTGGTCGACGGTGTTGACCGGGCTGCAGGGCACGCCCAGCTTGGCGAGACCATCCACCCAGTCACTCCGGGTCTTGCGCCGCATGATCGGCCCCAGGAGGTCGTAGAGTGTCCGACGATTCAGCACGCGCTTCTCGTTGGTGATGAAACGCGGATCGCGCGCGAGATCGCCAGCACCTGCGAAATCGCAGAATTTTCCGAACTGGCTGTCGTTGCCGACTGCCAGGATGACATGCCCGTCGGCGGCGGGCATGACGTTGTAAGGCACGATATTGGGATGCTCGTTGCCGGCGCGCTCCGGCACCTTGCCCGATGTCAGATAGTTGAGGCCGATATTGGCGAGCCAGGCGACCTGGGTATCGAGCAGCGACAGATCGATGTATTGGCCTGGGCCGGTTTTGTCGCGGTGATGGAGAGCCGCCAGAATCGCGCTCGCCGCATACATGCCGCACATGATGTCGGCGATGCCGACGCCGACCTTGAGCGGCGGACCGTCGGATTCGCCCGTCACGCTCATGATGCCGCCCAGGCCCTGGGCCAGCATGTCGTAGCCCGCGCGCGGCGCATAGGGACCCGTCTGGCCGAACCCGGTGATCGAGCAATAGATAAGCCGCGGGTTGTCCTTTTTCACGTCGTCGTAGGCAAGGCCGTATTTTGCCATATCGCCGACCTTGAAATTCTCCACCATGATGTCGCAGGTCGCGATCAGCCGCTTGGCGAGCGCTTGGCCAGCAGCTTGCGCAATATCGATGGCCACCGAGCGCTTGTTGCGATTCGAGCTGAGATAATAGGCGCTCTCAGCCGTGTCCTTGCCGTCCTTCGCCTTGACATAGGGCGGGCCCCATTTGCGCGTGTCATCGCCGGCACCCGGCCGCTCGATCTTTATGACGTCGGCGCCGAGATCGCCCCGAAGCTGGGTGCAGGTCGGACCGGCGAGGATGCGGGAGAGGTCGAAAACGCGAATGCCGTGGAGCGGGCCGGTCATGGTCTAGCCTTCGAATTGGAACCGATGCGGGCGAATGTCCCTGCCGCCGGGTGCGGCGTCAAGCGGGCGGGCCGGAATTGGCCAGCCGGTCGAGCGCGCCCTGCAGGATATAGGCGGCCGCGAGCTTATCGATGACCTCCGCCCGCCGCCGATAGGACATTTCCGCTTCGCGCAGCGGCCGCTCGGCGCCAAGGGTGGAATATCGCTCGTCCCAGAAGGCGATCGGCAGATCGATCCGGTCCAGCAGATTGGCGGCGAATTGCCGGACCGATTGGCAGCGCGGGCCCTCCTCTCCATCCATGGCGATGGGCAGGCCGATGATCAGGCCGCCGACGCCGCGTTCTGCCGCGAGGCGCGCGATCTCATCGGCGTCGGCCGCGAATTTGCCGCGGCGGATCGTTGCCAGTGGAGAGGCGACGCTGAGCGCTGAATCCGAAAGAGCTATCCCGATCGTCTTGCTGCCCACGTCCAATCCCAACAGTCGTCCGCCGCGAGGCAGCTGGGCTTTCAAGTTCGACAAATCGACCACGGCCATGGCGAAGCCTTAACGGCGCCTTTCATCCCCAGCAAGCGAAACCGCAAAAACCCCCGCATAAAGTGATTGCCCGGCTGCGCCGGCACCCATAGCTTGGTCCGGGCGGTCAAGCGAGGGGGTCAGGCGCGCCGGCGCCGAAACAAGTTTTGAACATCGATCTGCTGCTCAAAGGCTTGGGCGTTGGATTCGCCATCGCCGCACCGGTCGGGCCGATCGGACTGCTCTGCATTCAGCGGGCGATCGCCGGCGGCTGGCTGTCCGGGGCGGCCTCGGGCCTCGGTGCTGCGGTGGCCGATACGCTCTATGGCTCGATCGCCGCCTTCGGTCTCACGCTGGTCCAGGATTTCCTGCTCGACCACCGCAATGGCATTTCCATGGCCGGCGGCTTTCTGCTCTGCCTGCTCGGCATTCGTATCCTGTTCCTGAAGCCCTCCACCGTCGTGGCCAAACCGAAGAAATCCGCCGCCGGTTTGGTCGGCGATTTCTTCAGCACCTTCATGCTGACGCTGGCCAATCCCACCACGGTCCTCTCCTTCATCGCCATTTTTGCCGCCATCAACACCTCGGCAGCGAGCGCCAGCTACGGAGCGGCCGGCACGCTGGTGCTGGGCGTCTTCGTCGGCTCGGCCGCCTGGTGGCTCTGCCTCAGCCTCGGCGTCGGCGTGATCCGCCACCGCATGGACGAGCCCGTTCTGAAATGGATCGGACGGCTGTCCGGTGCCCTGATCATCGCGTTTGGCGTCTATACGCTCTGGTTCGGCTTCGCGCGCTAGATTGGCCGCGGCCGTTGCGGTGCGCGGGCCACTTTGCTAGGGTCCGCGCCATTTCACGCCAGGTTGTTCGCAAACAAGGATTTGGCCCATGGCCCTCGATCGCGCCGCCGTTCGGCATATCGCAACGCTG
>JBGPNG010000508.1:0-2565 GCA_041487395.1 Dongiaceae bacterium | reverse complement strand
CTGGTCCCCCGTCACTCTCGGTCGGTCGGCCGACTCGGCGCCGCTCCTATTGCAGTGCAATATACCGGGCCGGAGTTGCCCCGGCAAGCTGCTCTGCTATGACATTGCAGAGCAAAAAACCCCAAAGATAAGCCGGATCAGGTGTTTTTGAGGCCGGTTTCAACCGGGTTCATGCCGGCCGCGGGTCCATGGGCAGCCGGGCCGCCAGACCGAACAGGACCTCCAGGGCGGCGCCCGCCTGGAGCAGCGCCGCCTCGCCCCGAGGGCGTCCCACGAGCTGCAGGCCGATGGGCAGGCCGTCCGAGGTCACCCCGCAGGGCAGGCACAGAATCGGCAGCGAGGTCAACGACAAGGCATAGGTGATGCGAATCCATTCGACGTAGTTGTCGAAGGTTTCCCCTTCCAGGGAACGGATCCAGCGGATCTTGACGTCGAAAGGCGGCAGGCTCGCCGCCGGTACCAGCAGAAACTCGTAGTCCTTCATGAAGGCCAAGACGCGGTGATAGAGCCGGCCGCGGGCGCGCTCGGCGCGGCCGATGGTTTCCGAATCCAAGGACAGACCGAGCTCGGTATTCCAGATCACCTCCGGCTTCAGAAGCTCGCGATGGGCATCGTAGTCGGGTTTGCGACGGGCAGCGAAACCCGCGGCGCGCAGCACGCGGAAGATTTCCTGCGCATCGTGGAGATCGGGGCTCGCCTCTTCGACGATCACGCCTTCGGCCGAAAGCCGGGCCATGGCGGCGGACGCCACCTGGCGCACAGCCGGCGTCACCGGACAGATGCCGAGATCGGGCGAATAGGCGACCCGGCGCGGCAGCCGCGCTCGCCCGACGGCGGAGAGGAACGACTCCCGCGGCGCTTCCAGCGACAGCGGATCCTCGTCATGCTGCCCGACCATGGCGTCGAGCATCAGCGCCGTATCGCCCACGTTGCGGGCCATCGGTCCGCAAACCCCAAGGGTGTCGAAAGCAAACTCCGCGGGCCCCGACGGCACGCGCCCGAGGCTCGGCCGCAAGCCCACGACCCCGCAATAGCTGGCCGGCGTGCGCAGCGAGCCGCCGAGATCGTCTCCGATGGCGAGCCAGACCTGACCCGCGGCGAGCGCAGCCGCCGATCCGCCGGAGGAGCCGCTGGCGGTGAGGCTCGTGTTCCAGGGCGTTCGCGTGTCGGGGAAGAGCTGGTTATAGGTGTTGGCGCCGGCGCCGAATTCCGGCGTGTTGGATTTGCCCAGCACGATTCCGCCGGCCGCCTCCAGCCGCTCTACGATGATGTCGGAGCGCACCGGCACATGCTTGGCATAGATCGGCGAGCCATAAGTCGTCAGCACGCCGGCGACGTCGTACAGATCCTTGACCGCGAATGGCAGCCCCGCCAGCAGGCTCGCCCGATCGACGCGCATTGCCGCCGCCCGGGCGCGCCCGGCGGCAAGCGTGGGCATGGCATGGATCGACGAATCCGTGGCGGCGATGCGCTCCAGCGCCGCCTCGACCATCTCGAGAGGGGAGACCTCGCCGCGCTTCAACAGATCGACCGCAGCGCGCGCGGTAAGCTTGAAAAGATCGGACGTTGGCATGATCGCTCCGCATTGCACCGCGGCCGCCCTTCCGATACTGGGGAAGCGGAGGCAGCGCATGCTGGAGAACTACTACAAACGACTGCGCGATGAAATCCGCGAGTTCATGCGGCTCGAATCCGCTGCCGGCCTCGTGCTCTTCGTCGCGGCCCTGCTGGCGCTCATCGCCAGCAACAGCGGGCTTGCGCATTATTACGGCCTTTTCCTGGCCACGCCGGTTCAGATCCGCCTCGGCGCCCTCGATCTCGACAAGCCGCTGCTGCTGTGGATCAACGACGGGCTGATGGCCTTGTTCTTCCTGGTCATCGGCTGCGAGATCAAGCGCGAGCTGATCGAGGGCGAACTCTCGAGCTGGCGCAAGGCGGCACTCCCGGCAATCGCGGCCGCCGGCGGCATGCTGGTGCCGGCCCTGATCTATGTGTGGCTGAACCGCGGCGATGCGAGCGCGCTGCTCGGCTGGGCAATCCCGTCGGCCACCGACATCGCATTCGCCTTCGCTGCCGTGTCGCTGCTGGGCAAACGGGTGCCGGCGAGCCTGCGGATCTTCCTGCTCGCGCTTGCCATCATCGACGACCTCGGTGCCATCGTCATCATCGCGATCTTCTACACCAGCGATCTGAGCGTGCTGGCAATGGCGCTTGCCGCTCTCGTCATCGCCGCGATGGTCCTGCTCAACCGATTGCGCGTCACCCGGATCGGGCCTTATGCGCTGCTCGGCATTCTGCTTTGGGTCCTGGTTCTGAAATCGGGCGTCCATGCCACGCTCGCCGGCGTGGCAACCGCGCTGGCGCTGCCGTTGCGGCGCGCCGACGGCGGCTCGCCGCTGCGCGATCTGGAACATGCCTTGCATCCCTGGACGTCGTTTCTGGTGATGCCGCTGTTCGGTTTCGCCAATGCCGGACTCTCCTTCGCCGGCATCCGTCTCGCCGATCTGGCCGGGGGTGTCGCGGGTGGCGTGGCTCTCGGCCTTTTCCTCGGCAAACAGATCGGCG
>JBGPNG010000507.1:0-2568 GCA_041487395.1 Dongiaceae bacterium | reverse complement strand
CTTCGACGGCTATGCGGTGGCGCGCGGCACGCCCAGCGCCGATCTCGCCGCCCTGATCGCCAAGGTCAACGGCGAGCGCAAGGCCATCTACGAGGCACGGGCCACGGCCGAGAAAGTGCCGGTCGAAGCCATCGGCCGGATCTACGCCGGCGAGATCATGAAATCGGCCCCCGCCGGAACCTGGTTCCTCTCCGAATCCGGGACCTGGACGCAGAAGTAACCGCGAGCAGGTCGCACCCTCACCCTCCCAGGGCTTCGTCATGGGGCCCGCCCTCTCCTGCAGGCGGTAGAGGGTAAACTGAAATTAATCTCCCTCGCCCCCTGACAATGGGCAGTAGGTCGGGGTGAGGGGGTCGTCGAACCAAACGAGAAGTAGCCGCGCCCACGTCGCACCCTCACCCTCCCATGGCTTTGCCATGGGCCCCGCCCTCTCCCGCAAGCCGTAGAGGGTAAGATGGAGTCGCAAGCGGGCGCGTGCCGGCCTTATAATGCCGGTCATGGCGACCCTCTGGCATGACTTTCTGTACTGGCTCTGGAGGGTTTCTGCTTGGCTGAACGAAGGCGCCAACGAGGCGATCCTCGTCATCGGCATCGTTCTCGTCGTTGTCTATCTGGTCATCAAACGCTCGCGCTGAGCGCGGCTTTCTCAGGCTTCGCGGCTCGCTGGATTGCATACGGGCGATAAGTCCCGACTACCGTACGCGTGTCAGACCGCGATGCCGGTGGCTCCAAGATACCCACGGTCATGAAGACCTATCCACGATCGGATGATCCGCCGGCGCCCCCATCTCCGCGATGGCCACAGCACAATGCAATCCACGACATCTTGCCACGCCGCGGAATGACGTTGATGGCGCGCCAAGCGCGGGCCGACGCAAGGGTGGGACTTAGCACATGCCTGGACGAATGCGCCCGGCGAAGCCACACTCCCTCGCTGCCAAAAAACTCAGGGACGCGGAATGGACCAGGCAAAGTTGACGAATTTCGTCGAGCGCGTTTGGCGCGACGAGGCCGTGCCGACCCTCATCGACTACATCCGCATTCCCAATAAATCGCCCGCCTTCGATCCCGATTGGGCGGTCCATGGCCATATGGACAAGGCTGTGGAGCTGCTGGCGGGCTGGGCGCGGTCGAAGCTGGCAGCACTGCCGGGCGCGACGCTGGAGGTCGTGCGCCTGCCGGGCCGCACGCCGGTAATCCTGATGGAGATTCCGGGCGCGGACAGGAAATCCGACGACCGCGTGCTCCTCTACGGCCATCTCGACAAGCAGCCGGAGATGACCGGTTGGCTCGAGGGTTACGGCCCGTGGATTCCCCGCCTTGAGGGCGACAAGCTCTACGGCCGCGGCGGGGCCGACGATGGCTATGCGATCTTCGCCGCAGTGACGGCGGTTCTCGCATTGGCCGAACAGGGCCGGCCCCATGCGCGCTGCCTCATCCTGATCGAGGCCTGCGAGGAATCGGGCAGCTACGATCTGCCCTATTACGTCGATCACCTGGCCGATCGGATCGGCGAGCCTTCGCTCGTCGTCTGCCTCGATTCCGGCTGCGGCAATTACGATCAGCTCTGGATCACCACCTCGCTGCGCGGCATGTTGGCCAGCAACGTCACCGTGCGCGTGCTGACCGAGGGCGTGCATTCGGGCGATGGCTCGGGCGTGGTGCCGTCGAGCTTCCGCCTGATGCGCCAGTTGGTCTCGCGGCTGGAGGACGAGAACACGGGCGCCATCCTGCCCGAGGAACTGCATGTGCAGGTGCCGGCCGAGCGCATCGCGCAAGCCCGCGTCGCCGCCAATGCGCTGGGCGAACAGTTCTACGGCAAATTCCCCTTCGTGCCCGGCATGAAGCCGGTGACCGAGGATCCGGTCGAACTCGTGCTCAACCGCTGTTGGCGCCCGCAACTGGCGGTCACGGGTGCTGAGGGCATCCCGGCCTTCCCCGACGCGGGCAATGTGCTGCGGCCCTATACGGCCGTGCGGCTCTCCTTACGCCTGCCGCCGACGCTGGATGCCGATAAGGCGACCGAAATTGTGCGCCGGCTGCTGACCGCGAACCCGCCCTATGGCGCGCAGGTGACGCTGGAAAAGCTGGAGGCGAGCAAGGGCTGGAACGCGCCGGCGCTGGCGCCCTGGCTCGAGGCCTCGCTCGCCTGCGCATCTGAGGCCGCCTTCGGCAAATCGCCCGCCTATATGGGCGAGGGCGGCAGTATTCCCTTCATGGCGATGCTGGGCGAGAAATTCCCGCAAGCACAGTTCGTCGTCACCGGCGTGCTCGGGCCCCATTCCAATGCCCATGGACCCAACGAATTCCTGCATATCCCCACGGCCAAGCGCGTTACCGCCGTGGTGGCCCAGGTGCTGGAAGATCACAAGTTGCGCAAGGCGGCGTAAGTTGAGGAGGCCTTCGCGTTCACGACAACGACCCCCTCACCCACCCTCTCCCCCAGAAGATGGAGGAGAGGAGATTCTCTTTGGTTTCCCTCTCCCGCCCGGGCGGGTCGGGGTGAGGGTGGGCAGCGGCGGTAGGCCGCAGCTGCGCTCATCGAAATATGATGGCGCGTGGAACGGG
>JBGPNG010000506.1:0-2573 GCA_041487395.1 Dongiaceae bacterium | reverse complement strand
GGGATCGCGGTGCTGTCCGGCGCTGTCGTGGCCGATCGCCGCCGGCGCATCTATGACGCCGTGGTCTTGAAAGTGCTGGGGGCCACGCGCGGAAACCTGCTCGCCGGCCTCGCCCTCGAATACGGCCTCATGGGCCTGGCGACTTCCGCCTTCGCGCTGCTGCTGGGCAGCCTTGCCGCCTATGGCTTCGTCCATTGGGGGATGGAGGGCGAGTTCGTCCTGCTGCCCGGCGTGGCGCTCGCCACGGCGGCCACGGGTGCCGCCCTCGCGATCGTCATCGGGCTCGCCGGCACGTGGCGCGCCTTGGGGCAGAAGGCCGCACCCCTGCTGCGCAACGATTAGGCGGCCGCCGCAATATCGAGCCGCACGATGAGTCCCGCTTTTGCGGCCAGGGCGATGAGCGCATCGAGGCTGAATTTGTTGATTCGACCGCGCAACAGATCGTTTAGCCGCGGTTGCGTAATGCCAAGCCGTCGCGCCGCAATGGCCTGCGTCGTTTTCCAATCCGCGATTTGTCCGCGAATCCGGATCATCAGCTCGGAGCGAAGTTTCATATTCGCGGCTTCGGCCGGCGCATGCTCAAGCGCGTCCCAGACGCTTCTGAACCGCTGACGTGCCATGTCACAATCCCTTCCTTAGTTCTCGAAAGCGAGCAGCGGCCGATTCCAAATCTCGCCTCGACGGTGCCCGCGTTTTCTTCTGGAAAGCGTGCAGGACGTATATCGCATCGGCCAGACTGGCAATGTAGATCACTCGAAATGCACCAGTCTCATCTCGAATGCGAATTTCGCGCACCCCGGGCCCGATCGTCTGCATCGGCTTCCAGTCGTCCGGGTTATCGCCTCGCTGCAGCCGATTAAGTTGAAAGCCGGCTTCACGTCGAGGTCCCTCGGGGAATGCCCGCTACCGCAGCAGCGAGTCTCCGAGAAACTCAAGTTCCTTGAGCGTTCGACGCATTTTCGAGTATTATATCAATATAGATATATTTCCACAAGGCCCGATAAGGAAAACTACCTGTCGATTAGAGCTCGGTGTGGCGGATCTCACAGCGGCGGCAAGTGCAGCCAGTCCGCAATGCCCGCGACGACCAGGTTGACCGCATAGGCCGCGATGATCATGCCCATGATCCGCTTTATCACATTGGCCCCGCCGGTGCCGATGACGCGGGTGATGGGTCCGGCCAGAAGCAGCAGGCAGAAGGTGATGGCAAGGACCAAGGCGACGGCGAGCGTGGTATGCGCCTGCTCGAGAAAGCTGAAGCGCGTGTTGTCGGTGCGCAGAATAACAGTCAGCATGGCGCCGGGCCCCGCCAGATTGGGTATGGCGAGCGGATAGACAGCGAGCTGCATGGGCCCCTCGCGGCTGACCTCGGGGTCGCCTTTCTGCTTGCGCTCGCCCAGGACCATTTCCATTGCGAAGACGAAGAGGATGAGCCCGCCGGCGACCTCAAAGGAGCGTAAGGAAACGCCCATGGCATTGATGATGATCTGGCCGAGGCAGATGAAGAAGACCAGCACGACTAAGGCGACGGCCGCCGTCATTGCGGCGACCCGCCGCCGGATCGGGGCATCGAGGGCGCCGGTGAGGGCGATGAAGACCGGCAGTGCTGCGATGGGGTCGACGATGACCCATATCGTTATGAAATCATTGAGGAAGTCAGCATCTATCATATTCCCCCCGGCGTTCAGCCGGCCTCAGCCTATCAGCCTGCCGGCGGGCGGCAAGCCTGCATGCCTGCCCGAGCGTCCGCGACGACGGGAATTGCCGGAATTCGGCGGCTTGAGACGATCGGACCCTATACCCGCCGCAGAATCCGCTTGAGTTCGGCGGCGCCGACGGCCCCGGTGGCGAGCGCCAAGGCGAAGAAAAGGGCGATCCCGCCACCCACGAGAATCGACAAGGCGGTGATTTTCACCACGACATGACCGGCGAGCGGTTCCGCCAGGAGCCAAGCGCCGCCGCGCAAGACCGCGCCCATCACCAGGCTGCACAGCAATGCGCGCGGCACGTTGCGCGCCAACTGCGCGTCGATCTTGAACTGGCCGCGGCGGTGCAGCCGCCGGCTCAACATGGCGACGTTGAGCCAGGAAGCGAGCGCGGTGGCGAGCGCGATGCCTGCGTAGTTCATGAACTGGAACAGACTGACCGACAGAACGATATTCACGCCCAGGCTGATCACGGCGAAGCGGAAGGGCGTGGCCGTATCCTCGCGAGCATAGAAGGCGGGGGTCAGCGCCTTGGCCAGGACATAGGCGGGCAGGCCCAGCGTATAGGCAATCAAGGCCCAAGAGGTCGCGAACGAGGCAACTGCATCGAAGGCGCCGCGCTGATAGAGCACGGTGACGATGGGGTCGGGGATGGCAAGCAGGGCGGCCGTCGCCGGCAGAGTCAGCAGCAAGGCATATTCGATGCAGCGGTTCTGGGTCTCGATGGCCGCCGCTTCGCCGTGGCCGCGCAGGGCGCGGACGAATTCGGGCAGCAGCACCACGCCGACGGCCGAGCCGACGACGGCGAGCGGCAGCTGATAGATCCGGTCGGCGTAGTAGAGATAGGAGACGGCAGCCGGCTGAATG
>JBGPNG010000505.1:0-2580 GCA_041487395.1 Dongiaceae bacterium | reverse complement strand
TGCCGGCCAGGCGCTCGCCGTCCTCTACGAAGTGCGCAATACCTTCGGCGGACGCCCTGGTTATTTGATTCCGTGGGCGGCGGGCCAGGGCTCCCCGGCGAACCAGGATTGTGCCAAGCGCTTATTCGTTTCGCCTTTCTTTCCTGCCACGGGGCGCTATCGTTTCGCCGTGACGCTTCCGGGTGAGGCCATGGCACTCTCGATTTTCTACGATACGCCCAAAGGAACCGCCATGGCCGCCTTTCAGCGCGGGCGGCGTAGCGCGCTTACGGCGGCAAATCTGGGTCGCACGATTGCCCTGCATCCGCTGATGACGGTCAAAATCATCGCCGCGAACCATTGGCAGGCCCTTCGCCTCTGGCTCAAGGGCGCGCGGCTGCAGCCCCGCCCGCCGACGCCGGACGCAGCCACAGCGGGCGCCGGCTTCACCGTTACGCCGCCGACGGCGCAGCGCCGGCCGAAAGCGCTGGCGCGATGAGCGCGCCTTCGACGCTCAGTTCGTCGCTGCACGGGCGCCTGCTGGCCATGGTGCTGCGCCGCGCCCGTCAGGGCATGCTTCGCATCGCCGGACCGGACGGCACCAGCTATGAGCAGCATGGGCCCGAGGAAGGCCCGGTGGCGGCCCTTCACATCAGGCGCTGGCGTGCGTTGCGTCGACTTATCTTCAGTGGTGCCTTGGGTTTTGCCGAAGCCTATCTTGACGGCGATTGGGATACGCCGGAGCTGGCTTCGGTCCTGACTTATGGCGCCGTCAATCTCGATACGCCCGACGAGGCGATGGCCGGCACGCCCTGGTCGCGCCTGATGGCCCATCTGGTTCACCGCACGCGGCCCAACACACGGGCAGGATCGAAGCGCAACATCGCCCGTCACTACGATCTGGGCAACGACTTCTACCGGGGCTGGCTCGACAGCACGATGACCTATTCGGCGGCGATCTTCGAAAGCCCGGCCGACGAACTGGGCAAGGCGCAAGTCAATAAATTCCGGCACATCGCCGGCCTGCTCGATCTGAAGCCCGGCCATGAATTGCTGGAAATCGGCTGCGGCTGGGGCGGCTTCGCCCGCTGGGCGGCAAAGGAGATCGGCTGCCGCATCACCGCCATCACCGTTTCGCGGGCCCAGCATGACTTCGCCCAGAGCCGGGTGCAGAGCGAAGGCCTGGGCGAGCGCGTCGTGATCCGCCAGCAGGATTACCGCGACGTGACGGAGCGCTTCGACCGCATCGCCTCCATCGAAATGTTCGAGGCGGTCGGGGAGCGTTATTGGCCGGTCTTCTTCAACCAGGTCTTCGACCGGCTGAAACCCGGCGGCGTGGCGGCACTTCAGATCATCACCATCGCCGACGAATTGTTCGATTCCTATCGGCGCAATGTCGATTTCATCCAGCGCTATATCTTCCCGGGCGGCATGCTGCCTTCGCTGGCCGCCTTGCGCCGCCAGGCCCAGGCCTCGGGCCTCGTCTGGCGCGCCGATTCAGGTTTCGCGGCCCATTACGCCCAGACGCTGGCGCAGTGGCGCCGGCGCTTCGAGGCGGTCTGGCCGGAGATCGGGGCGCTTGGCTTCGACGAGCGCTTCCGGCGCATGTGGAACTATTATCTCGCCTATTGCGAGGTCGGCTTCAGCCTCGGGCGGATCGATCTGAAGCAGGTTGCTCTCGGCCGTCCCTGATCTAAGTATTTGGCTCATGGACATGCCCGCGGTCGAACGGTTCCAGCCCGCCCCCGAGTTCCAGCCCGCCGTCGAGTTCCGGCCGGAGGTGTTCTTTTCCGGGGAAACCCGCGGCTGGGGAATGCTGCAGGATCGCTTCGGTCGGTTGCGCCGGCGTTTCATTGTGGAAACGACCGGCCATCGCCGCGGCGAGCAGCTGACCCTGAACGAAGTCTTTCGCTTCGACGATGGGGAAATCAGCTACCGGACCTGGGATGTTCGCCATCTGGGCGGGGGCCGTTACGAGGGCCGGGCCGGCGATGTCATCGGCCGTGCCGAAGGCCGGGCGGTGGGCAGTGTTCTCTCCTGGCGCTATCGCATGCGGCTGAAGATCGGTGGGTGGTTCTGGAGCGTGGCCTTTCGCGACAGCATGTATCAGCAGGACGACGACATCATGATCAATCGGGCGGAGCTCAGCATCTTCGGATTGCGTATCGCCGATTTGACCGTCGCCTTCCGCCGCCAAGCCAATGCTGGAACCGGGCCAAGCCAGGCTAGCACTGCCGCATGACCTTCTAATCCTTTGGCAGCAGACGCCGCGCGATTGCGCAGGCCAGAAAATACGGCAGGCAACGATAGATCTTCATCAGCCAGGCGAAGCGCCGGGGAAAGACGATCTCGAAGCGGCCACGGCGAAGGCCCGCGTAATAGGCTTCCGCCGCCGCCTCGGCCGAAATCAGGAATGGCATCGCGAAAGGATTGCGCGCCGTCAATGGCGTGGCCACGAAGCCCGGATTGGCGATCTGGAGGCAAATGCCGTCGGCCGCGAGCTCGGGCGCCAAGGCTTCGGCCATATTGATCAGCCCCGCCTTGGTCATGCCATAGGCGCCCGCCGTGGGCAGGCCGCGATATCCGGCAAGCGACGCGGTG
>JBGPNG010000504.1:0-2581 GCA_041487395.1 Dongiaceae bacterium | reverse complement strand
GATGTCCATCCCGGCGCCAGTCTCAGCCGTTCGGGCGACAGCGAGATTCATATCGTCCATCTGCAACGGCTGTTCGCCCGCCACGCCGGCCTCATCGATTCCGATCCCTTCATCTGGCGTCAGTATCACGGTTCGCTGACCAATCATCTCTATCGCGCCGGGCGAATCGCCGAGGCCCGGCGCGAACTCGCCCGCATGCTCATGCGGCCGGTTTCGATTCCGCTTGCGCTCGAGACCATCCTGCGTTTTGAGATTCGCCGCGGCTGGCTTTGGCGACGGCCGCGCTAAGCCCGGTCCCTCGGCTCGCCGGCTGCCTCGGCTTGCCGCCGGCCTTTCAGCCTGACATGCTTATCCCCCACGCCACGCCCATCGGAGGGGTACATGGGTATCATCGCCTGGATCATCCTCGGCCTTATCGCTGGCGCGCTCGCCAAGCTCATCATGCCGGGGCGCGACCCCGGCGGCGTCATCGTCACCATTCTTATCGGCATTGCCGGCGCGCTGATCGGGGGCTTCATCAGCACGCGGCTGGGCTACGGCAGCGTCGATACGTTCGATTTTCGCACGCTGGGGATCGCGATCGGCGGGTCCATCCTGCTCCTGATCCTGGTGCGCCTGCTCCGCCGGCGGTGATCGGGCTTGCCGCCGCCCGGACCGGCGGGTAATTTGCGGCTATGACTTCCGCATTCCTTCGCCCCCGTGGGGCGCGAATTACAGGCCAGGCGTCGATTCGACGTCTGGTTTCGTTCGTTCGCGTCGATTTCCCCACGAAGGAGCTGGAATGCCATGTCGTCCCCCCGTCCCGCCGCCGCTGAGCGGCATCGAAGAACCCAAGATTCCGCCGTTTGCGTGCTCTGCCTGTCGCTGCGCGCCGCCGCCGATATCGGCGTCTTCGCGCGGGTGGTGCAGCAGCTTGCCCGGCGCAGTCTGTTACCGATCCGCTGGCACAGCATCGAAGGCGGCGAGCAGCTGTTGATCGACCTGCAGATCGCCGGTCTCGGCGAGGCCGAGGGCGATATCCTGATTCACGCGCTGCGCCAGATCGTCGGCGTCGAGGAAGTGCTGAGCGCCTGGCTGCTGCGCCAACAGGCCGCTTGATCGCGAACCTCGGCTGGCCTAAAGCTTGGCAGTCGTGCCGGCAACGGGCGGGATGCGATGAGCGAGCGCAATCTGGTCGACGATTCGACGGTGGCGGAATTTCAGCGGCAGGGCGCCGTGGTGCTGCGCGGCCTGTTCGCCGGCTGGATCGAGCGATTGCAGGTGGGCGTTGAGCGGAATATCGCCGCCCCTGGGCCCGACGTGCGGATCTACGATGGCGGGGCCGGCCGCTTCTTCGGCGATTATTGCAACTGGGACCGGATTCCCGAATACCGCGAATTCGTCTTTCGCTCGCCGGCCGCTCGCGTTGCCCAGCGCCTGATGGGTTCGAAATCCGTGCGGCTGTTTCACGAACATGTCCTGGTCAAGGAACCGGGCGCCGACGTGCCCACGCCCTGGCATCACGACCAGCCCTATTACTGCGTCGACGGCCGGCAGAATGCCAGTCTCTGGGTTCCCCTCGATCCCGTGGCGCGCGACACGGTGCCGGAATTCGTCGCCGGGTCCCATCGCTGGGGCCGCTGGTTCCGACCGGAGCGTTTCAACCGCACGGCGCTGTTCGAGGATGACGCAATGGAGCCGGTGCCCGATATCGACGGTGAAAGGGATCGGTATGAAATCCTGGGTTGGGATCTTGCGCCCGGCGACGCCGTCGCGTTTCACTTCATGACGTTGCATGGCGCGCCGGCAAACAAATCCGCCGACCGGCGCCGGCGCGCGGTCTCGACCCGATGGATCGGCGATGACGCCGTCTTCGTTCGGCGCAAGGGCGTCACCTCGCCGCCGTTTCGCGGCCTCAAGCTCTCGCCGGGCGACCCCATGGATGCGCCGGAATTTCCACTCGTGATCGCGGGCTAAGAATCCGCGCCTGAGTTTCTTTCGACGCCGGCGCAAATTTCCCCCTCTCCCCTTGCGTCATGCCCGTGCTTTCGCGGGCATCCACGTCTTTCTGCTCACTGAAGACGCCGTGGATACCCGGGCTCCGGCCGTTGACCGGCCCCGGGCATGATGGCTTGAGAATTGAGGCAAGGGTGGATAGGGCGGAGCGAGAGGGCTTTTTCTCAGTATTCCAATTCGGGGTCGATCCGGTTCAGCAGAGCGCGGCGGCCCAAAAAGCGCCGGGCATTGCGGAAAAAGAGATCGAAATTTCGCGGCATGTATTGGGCGGCATCGTCGGCCGAGACATGGGGCACCACCAGAAGATTGGGGGTATCCCAGAGCGGCGATTCGACGGGCAGGGGTTCTGTTATGAAGACATCGAGGATCGCCCCGGAGAGGCGCCCGCTGCGAAGCGCTTCGACCAGCGCAGCATCGTCGATAAGGGCGCCACGGCCGACATTGACGATGCCGGCCCCGGGTTTCAGCAACGCCAGTTCGGCCCGGCCGATCATGCCGCGGCTGCGCTTGGTCGAGGGCGCGGCGAGGAACAGGAAATCCGCTTTCGGCAGCACATGATGCAAGCGGTCGACCTTGACGGTGCGTT
>JBGPNG010000503.1:0-2582 GCA_041487395.1 Dongiaceae bacterium | reverse complement strand
CATATCTGATCCTGTATTTTGCCCAAGCTGAGGCGGGAGAACCGCTCTGAACAACTACTTCGTCGCTGGCCTCGTGGCGCTTCTCGGCCTGCTTCACGTCGCGGCGTCCACGGCAGTCAGCATGCATGTGCTTCTGCGCAAGCGCGACGTGCGAGGCGCCATCGGCTGGATCGGCCTGGTTTGGCTTTCGCCCGGACTGGGCGTCGTCATGTACTATGTCTTCGGGGTAAATCGTGTCATCCGTCGCGCCACGCGGCTACGCCGCCGCGTCGGGCCGGGCAAGGCGCTGGTGGCACCCTCGCCGGCGGCAGCGACGCCCGCCACGCCCAACCTGCCCGACAACATTGCGACCATCGCCCGGCTCGGCGCGCGCATAACCGGCCAACTTCTCGCGCCCGGAAACGCCTTGTCGATCCTTCACGCCGGCGATGAAGGCTATCCTGCCATGCTGGAGGCAATCGGCGGCGCCAGACGCAGCGTAGCTCTTCTTTCCTACATTTTCCGGGATGACGACATCGGCAATGCCTTCGTAGCGGCGCTCAGAGAGGCCCAATCACGCGGCGTCGAGATCCGGGTGCTGATCGATGGCGTGGGTGGGGGATATTGGATCGCGCCCATCGCGCGGCGCCTCGCCGACGCCAAGATTCCCGTCGCGCGGTTCATGAATTATCAGTTGCCCTGGCGCATGCCCTTTCTCAATATGCGGAATCACAAGAAGCTGCTGATCGTCGACGGCAGATGCGGATTCACCGGCGGATTGAATTTGGGGGCCGAGAATGTCTTGGCCGACAGCCCACGAAACCCGGTCAACGACGTGCATTTTCGCGTCGAGGGGCCGGTGGTGAAGCAGCTGATGATCTCTTTCGCCGAAGACTGGAGTTTCACCACCGGCGAAGTTCTGGAGGGATATCTATGGTGGCCAGAAATTCCCGTTGCCGGAGAGATGCTGGCCCGCGGCATCACGTCGGGACCGGACGAAGACATCGGCGCGCTGGCGACGATTGTCGCCACGGCCGTAGGGCAGGCGACGCGCCGCTTGCGCATCGTGTCGCCCTATTTCCTGCCCGACCAAAGTCTCAGCAACTACATCTCGCTTGCTGCACTGCGGGGGGTGCAAATCGACATCGTCGTGCCGCAACGATCGGATCACATCCTGATGGATTGGGCCATGCATGCCCATTTGGCCTTTCTACAGACTCGCGGGATCCACCTCCATTTCTCGCCGGCCCCCTTCGACCACAGCAAGCTGACGACGGTGGACGATAGCTGGGCCCTGATCGGCAGCGCCAATTGGGATGTCCGCAGCTTCCGGTTGAATTTCGAGTTCACCTTGGAATGCTATGATCGCAAGGCGGTCGGCGATATCGACCGGCTGATCGACGAAAAGATATCCGCAGGCCGCCGGATCGGCGCCGATGAATTCGGCAAGCGGCCCTTGGCGATACAGCTCCGGGACGCCGCGGCCCGGCTCATGATTCCCTATTTCTAGGCAAGATCGACGCTTCGTCCCCCCTTGCCGGCGCGCACTGCGCCCACCATCATAGCGAAATCATCTTTCGCCTCCGCTTCGACAAGAAGCCTGCGGCGGTACGTGTTTTGGGGCGGAGGACGCGTTTGCGCATCATCAGCTGGAACCTTCTGCGCGTGATCGGCGCGCCGGTTGAGGATGTCGCCCTTCTGATCCAGGAGCAGCGGCCCGACCTCCTCCTGTTGCAGGAGGCGACGAAGGAAATGGAAGGCTTGCCGGACCTCGTCGGCGGGCATCTCTACCACGATCCCCTGCCCCGGCGGATTCACGGGCTCGCGGCCTGGAGCCCGAAGGCGATTACGCGGCCCAAGGCCGTGCCACTCCCGGTGTCGCGCATGCCCGGCCGCGTACCGCCGCGCATCGCCCAGTTGATTCATGTCGGCGACATAACCTTTGCCAACGTGCATCTCTCCCATGGCCAGGTGCTGAACCGGCTGCAATTGCTGCGCATCGTGCGCCAGCTGGAGGGGCCCGCCGCGGTGATCGGCGACTACAATGCCTGGGGGCCGACCGTGATTCATGGCTTCCGCGACGTCGGCCCGCGGGAAGCGACCCATATCCAGCAAAACCTGCTGCGTTTTCGTCTCGACCGCTGCCTCGTGCGAGGTCTGAGCTGCGCCAGCGCGCGCACCCTGAAGAAGGGCAAGTCGGACCATCGGCCCATCATGCTCGAACTCGGGGTCGCCTGACGGCTAGCAGGCAAGAGTGCGGCTGATCGCCAAATCTCCCACCGCTCAACAGGGATTTCCTATTTCCGGGGACACGATACTGGATTTCCGGGGGATTTCCGGGGACAGATTTCCGGGGACACAATACTTAATTGGACAGATTTCCGGGGACACAATACTTAATTGACGGCGGCGGAGGGATAACATAGGTTTCCGTGATGGCGCGATTGGCGAGAGTTGTGGCGGCAGGCCTGCCCCATCACGTGACGCAGCGCGGCAACCGCCGCCAGCAAGTCTTTTTCGGCGATGACGACTACGAAGCCTATCGCGCCCTCCTGGCCGAAGGCTGTCGGGCGGCCGGCGTGGCGGTGTGGGCCTATTGCCTG
>JBGPNG010000502.1:0-2586 GCA_041487395.1 Dongiaceae bacterium | reverse complement strand
GGCGGCCCGGATCTTGGCCCGCTTTGTGAGCACGCTATCGAGCCAGTGGGTGTCCATTTCGGGCACCGAAGACAAAAGCAACTCGGTATAGGGATGATAGGGCGGCGCGAAAACCTTCTCGCGCGGCCCCTCGGCGACCAGACGACCCTTCAACATGACCGCCACGCGATCGGCGATCCGTTTCACCGTGCCAATATCATGCGTGATGAAGATATATGCATAGCCATGGTCTCGCTGCAGCCCGCCCAGCAGCTTCAGGATCTCCTCCGCCACCAGCGAATCGAGAGCGGAGGTTACCTCATCGCAGATGATGAGGTCGGGTTCAGCCGCCAATGCCCGGGCAATGCAAACACGCTGCTTCTGTCCGCCGCTGAGCTCGCCTGGATAGCGCGAGGCGAATTCCGTTGGCAGGCCGACGGCACTCAGGAGTTCGGCGAGGCGCGTCTTCGCCTTGGCGCCGCTGAGCCCGAGATAGAATGCGAGCGGCCGACCGACGATTTCGCCGACGCGCTGGCGCGGGTTCAAGGCGACATCCGGCATCTGATAAATCATCTGAATGCGGCGAAGCAGTTCGCGATTGCGTGCGGCGAGCGACGGCGGCAGCGAGACGCTGCGGAACAGGATGTCACCCTTCTCGCGTGGCAACAGACCTGTAATGACGCGGGCAAGCGTGCTTTTGCCGCTGCCCGATTCGCCCACCACCGCCACGGTCTCGCCCTTGCGTACGGTCAGGCTGATGTCGTCGACGACGCGGGCGAGCTTGGCATAACTGGCGGTGACGCTACGGATCTCCAGCACGGGCCCTCCCACTGCGGCCTTGCCGCCAGGACGGCCACCGCCGGCATCGCGGATCGAAACCAGGGCACGGGTATATTCCACGCCCGGTCGATGCAGAATCTGTTCGGTTTCGCCCTCCTCCACCTTCTTGCCATGGCGCAGCACCATGATTCGGTTGGCGATCTGGGCCACGACCGCGAGGTCATGAGTAATGTAGAGTCCGGCCGTGTGGTGCTCGCGGATCAGTTTGCGGATCGAGGCCAGTACTTCGATCTGCGTCGTCACGTCGAGCGCCGTCGTCGGTTCGTCGAGAACCAGAATGTCCGGCTTGCATGACATCGCCATCGCCGCCATCGCGCGCTGCAATTGACCGCCCGAGACCTGATGGGGATAGCGCTCGCCAAAACTGTCCGGTGAGGGCAGATCGAGTTCCCGGAAGAGTTGAACCGCCTCAGCTCGGGCCTCGTCGTAGCCCATCAAACCGTGGCGCACCGGCCCCTCGCAGATCTGATGATCGAGCCGCTTGGCCGGATTGAAGGAGGCGGCGGCACTCTGCGCGATATAGGCAATGCGCCGGCCGCGGAGCTGGCGTCGTTCATCGAGCGACAACGCGCGAATGTCAACACCCTCGAACAGGATTTTGCCGCCAGCGATGACACAGCCTGGCCGGGTAAAGCCGAGCGCGGCTAGCCCAATCGTCGACTTGCCGGCACCAGACTCTCCGATCAGACCCAATACCTCGCCGCGCTGCAGGGTCAGATCGACATTGTCGACGATGGCCTTGACTTGGGCTCCGTCCTCGGACCATGCCTCGATGCGCAGACCCTCCATGCGCAGGATCTCGCTGCTCATGCTCCTTCCCCATGCGCCCGGCTGTGAATCGACAGGAACCAGTCGACCACCAGGTTGACGCCGATGGTCAATTGGCCAATCGCGGCAGCGGGGATCAGCGGGGCGATGCCGCCGAAATTGATTGCCTGGGCGTTGTCGCGGACCATGCCACCCCAATCGGCAAATGGCGGTTGAATACCAAGCCCGAGAAAGCTGAGCGAGGCAATAAACAGAAAAGCGAAGCAGAAGCGCAGGCCAAATTCGGTGATCAACGGCGGCAACGCATTAGGCAACACCTCGCGCCGCATGATCCACCAAAGTTTCTCGCCGCGCAGTCGGGAAACCTCGACATAGTCCATCACTACAATATTGAGCCCGACGGCGCGGGCGAGCCGGAAGACGCGTGTCGAGTCGAGTACTGCGATGGTACCGACTAATACCGGAATGGAGGTGCCGAGGACCGACAGGATGATAAGGGCGAAGATCAGTTGCGGAATCGCCATCAGCGCGTCGACCAACCGACTCAAGGCGGTATCGGTCCACCCGCCGACGACGGCGGCGGTGAACCCTGTTGTGATGCCGATGGCGAAGGACAAAAGCGTGATGACGAAGGCGATGCCGATGGTGGTGCGGGCGCCGAACAGCAAGCGCGAAAGCATGTCGCGACCTAGATTATCGAGGCCAAACCAGTTATCGGGGCTTGGCGGCGCCCAAACGTCGCCGACCAGATCGGCTTCGCCGTAAGGAGCGAGAAGGGGCGCCAGGATTGCCGCCAGCAGGTTCAGGGTAACGATGCCAAGTCCGACCCACACGCCGATCGAGAGACGATGGCC
The DNA here is from genome assembly GCA_041487395.1 of Dongiaceae bacterium. Classification (GTDB taxonomy): domain Bacteria; phylum Pseudomonadota; class Alphaproteobacteria; order Dongiales; family Dongiaceae; genus DASXQK01. Next base: position 145 of record JBGPNG010000502.1, on the reverse strand, counting down.
GAAGATTCGCATCTCTCGATCCCTAGCGCGGATGCCGCAATCGCGGATTGGTGAGAATGCCCAGCAGATCTGCGATCATGTTGAAACCGACATAAGCGCCGGCGAAGACAAGACCGCAAGTTTGCACCACCGGCACGTCGCGCTT
>JBGPNG010000501.1:0-2589 GCA_041487395.1 Dongiaceae bacterium | reverse complement strand
AATCGGCGATCGTGCCATGGCCCACATACCAGCGGTTCAATTTGACGACGTCGTCAAACGTGGCGCCGAAATGGCCGAGAGCGTGCTCGATCCGGCGCATCACTTGCTTGGTCTGGGCGACGATGTCGCCGGAATGGGCAAGCTTGCCTTGCTCGTCCACGGGCGACTGCGCGCTGACGAAGATCATCTTGCCGCAGCGCACGGCCTGGGCGAACCGGTCCGGCAGCGGCGACAGTCCGCCGGCGGGTGCATAGCTTCTCGGAAGCTTGGCATTGTCTTCCGCCAGCATCGCATATCCCTCGATCTCAACCACCATGCCCGGATAGGCCAGATAGGGAACCGGAACGGCGGTGATCGCCGGCCGTGCGCCCTCGGGCAGTGCCGCGGCAATCGACTCCAGGAAAGCCTGTTCGTCGAGCGAACCGTCGCTGACATAGAAGCACAACAGCTTCACGAGATCGTTCAAGGAGGCGTCGAACTCCTTCAACACCCGCCCGAAAGCGACGATAGCCTCGCGCGTCTGGGTGGCGAGGTCGCCCGGGTGGCGCACCTCGCCGGCACTCGTCAAATCGACCTGCCCACCGACCCAGATCATCTCGCCACAGCGCAACCCATGCTTGTGGGTGACCTTGATCGGCCAATTCCAATGCCCTTCCGGCCAGGCGTGGTGTCGTTTCACGGCATGCTCCTCCCAGATCGACCTCGCTGACAGCGTTCCATTCGCCCTCACCCTGAGCCAGTCGGAAGGGGAGGCCGCCGAACCGACTCTCTGGCAATTTCCTAAGGGTTCGATGCCAACGGATAACTCCCATCCGTTGGCTGAATCGACCCGCTAATTATTTGATCCGGCGGTCTGATTCACCTAGCCCAAATTTCTCACAGGGATCTCGCTTCGGCAGGAAGCGTTAGGATCAGACCACTAAATTGAATTATCGCAAAGCGATTGGAACCCCGACATCAGAACTTCGCCATCCAGGCTTTGATCAAGGCATCGTCGAGGGCACGCGCGCGATGCGTCCAAGATCTTGCCTCGGGCGAGGGTTCGATGATGCGCCGGTCCATGCTGGCGTCCAGCGCGGCGCGTCGCCCGGCATCGAAGATGAAAATGGCGAAGGCGAGCGGTCGGCCATCCTGCGCCGGGAAGAAACCGGCCAATGCGCGGGCATAGTCCATGGTGCCGCTTTTGCCGGTGACGAGGCGAACGTTCCCGTTCTTGGGTGCGGCTGCGATTTCGCCATTGTCCTCCCGCGGCGGCAGGACCGCCATCAGTGCCGAATCGCGCGCGACGAGGGCCAACAGGCTCGCCATCTGGCGCGGCGTCATGCGATTTCTGGAATCGAGGCCCGAGTGGTTTTCCAGATGAAAGCCGCGCCAATCGGTGCCGGGCGCCTGCCCTTCCAGCCAATCGGTCAACGCCTGGCTCGATTGGACGAGCGAGAGGGCGCGGCCGGTCAGCTTGCGCGAGGCGGTAAGACCGATGAGTTCGGCGGAGAAATTATTGCTGTAGCGCAGCAGGCCGATCAGGATTTCGGAAAGCGGCGGGCTGTCGATCCGGCCGAGCGCAACGCCATTGGTCGGCACATGACCCGGCTCGGGCGAGGCTAACGCGACCCCGGCGGCAAGGGCGAGCTGGCGAAGAACCAAGGCGGTGTGAAGGGCGGTGCCTCGCACCGGAAGGAATGTATCGCCGCGATCGGGCAGCAGTTTGGAATATTGCCAGCGGTCCCCCTTGCCGTCGCCGGCGTAGATGAATTGCACGCCTTGCGGCAGGTTGCCCGGCGATGGCGCGAAGCTCACCCAATCGACCGGAACGATGAGCCCATCGGCGATGCTGCGAGCCTGGAATGTCAAAACCCCACTTCGCCGAACCCAGGTTACTTCGATCCGATTGAAATCGACGTTAAGCGCGCCCAGGCCCGCGTTATAGGCCGTGGCGATCGGCTGGCGGTCGCTCACCTCCGGTAGCGGCGCCAGCGAACCCTCATCGTAGAAGAACCGACCCCCGGCCCCGCCGGCTTTAGCCGCGCGAAGCTCGGCCGCCAGGGCTTGCAGGTCGTTGGCGCTCAGCACCGGATCGCCGCCGCCCTGCAAATAGACATTGGCCCCGCGGCGATAGAGCGAGGTCGAAAAGCGATAGTCGGGTCCCAGGATCTGCTTGGCCGCGTAGGCCGTCGCCAGTTTGGCGACCGAGGCCGGCATGAAAAGCTGATCGGCCGCTTTCTCCTCGATCACCTGTCCCGAATGCACATCGACCAGAACGAATCCCACATCGCCGTCGGCGAAGCCGAGGCTGGCAATTAGTTGGGCGGAGGTTGGTGGAGGCGATGCGCTCGGCTGCGCCGATTGCGCCGGCGCCGTTGCGATGACCAGAAGCGCAAAGGCCAAGCCCGCGCAACGCCGATTGTGCAACCACGATCGCATATTCGAGTGATCATAGCGGCTCGAATCAATTTCCGCAGGAGTCGATCGCCGCACCGTTCGAAGGTCGAACGGCCTCAGCGCAATCCAGGCATCAACGCGTCGGCGACGGCAAAGGACGGAGCGGCCTGGGCGAAACCGCTAGTCGTTCTGAGGCCAGGGCTGGCGATT
>JBGPNG010000500.1:0-2616 GCA_041487395.1 Dongiaceae bacterium | reverse complement strand
GCCATGAGTTGCGCACGCCGCTCAACGCCATCATCGGCATGAGCGATCTGTTGCAGGACACCCGCCTCGACAGCGAGCAGCGCGACATGACGCGCACAGTGGCGAGTTCCGGCCGGGCGCTGCTTTCGCTGATCGACCAGATCCTCGACTTCTCGAAGATCGAAGCCGGCAAGATGGCGATCGACATCGTCGATTTCGATCTGCATGCCGAACTGGCCGATCTCGTCTCCATTCTGCGCCCGCAGGCGCAGCGCAAGGGATTGCGCCTGATCGTCCATGTCGACGGCGCCGCCCCCTATTCGCTGCGCGGCGGCCGCCAGCATCTGCGCCAGATATTGACCAATCTGATCGCCAATGCCGTCAAATTCACCGAGAAGGGCAGCGTTACGTTGCGCGTCGGTTTCGAGCGGAACGAAGCCAAGCGCAGCGTGCTCCGTTTCACGGTCACGGATACCGGCGTGGGCATCTCTCCGGAAGCGCAGAAATCCATCTTCAACAGCTTCACCCAGGCCGAAGGGGCGACCAACCGGCGCTTTGGGGGCACGGGTCTGGGCCTGGCGATCGCACGCGAACTCGCTCAGGCAATGGGCGGCGACATCGGCGTCGAAAGTCAGCCGCAGCACGGCAGCCAATTCTGGGTCGTGCTGCCTTTCGAAACTCGGCCAGAGGACGCTGCTGCGGCCGCCGAGGCGCCCTTCGCCCTTGTCCTCATGTCGCGAGACCCTGTCCTGGTCCGCAACATCCGCTCGATTGTTGCCGACGACAATACCGAGCTGGTGGAGGCTTCAGGGCTGGCTGAACTGCGTCGCGCGCTCTCGGCCCGACGAGAGATGGGTGCGCGTTACCACCCACTGCTTCTCGATGCCCGTGCCCTGCCGCAAGCGCCGGTGCGCTTCGTCGACGAATTGCGCGCCTTGCAATCGGACGCCGAATTCGCGCCCGTGCTCTTGCGCGAATTCGTCGGACGACCGGCGGAAACGAGAGAGCTCGAGCGTGAATTCCTGTCCATCCTCGATCTGCCCGTCGACCCGATAGCCCTCGGCGGCGCCGTCCATGCGCTGCGCAGCTTGGATACGGAACGGCGCGATGCCATCGCCGAACAGCAGCGCCAGACTGCGATGACGCGCGAGCGCCGGCGCCTGACGGTGCTGGTCGCCGAGGACAACCCCGTCAACCGAAAGGTCACGGCGAAAATTCTGGATCGCGCCGGTCACCAGTCGAAGCTGGTCGAAGATGGGGATCAGGCCCTCGATGCGCTCGATTCGGGGCGCTTCGACATCGTGCTGATGGACGTGAACATGCCGGGGACCAGCGGTCTCGACGTCACAAAGATCTATCGCATGGCCCATATCGGGGATCCGCACCTGCCGATCATCGCGCTGACGGCCGATGCGACGACGGAAACCCGGCTCCTCTGCGAGGAAGCCGGGATGGACGCCTATGTCACCAAACCGGTGGAGGCGGCGAGGCTGCTGGAGGTGATCGACGAGTGGACGAGCAAGGCAGAGGCTGAGGCGGCCGAGCCGCCGCTTGCCGAGGTGGCCGAGATCGCCAGCCACCCGCGGTTCCAGGGAGATATCGAGCCGGTCATCGCACTCCAGGCGTTGAGCGATCTGGAGGCGATCGATCCGGGCGGCAATTTCCTGGAAGAGATCATCGAAGCGTTCCTGCAGGAGTCGGAGGCGACGCTCGGTCATTTGCGCACCGCCGCGGCCGCGCGCGATCTGCGCGAGGTCCGCGAATTCGCGCATGCGCTACGCAGCAGTGCCGCCCATGTCGGGGCCCGCCGCATTCAGAAGATCTGCTCCTTCCTGTGCCATGCGCCGCGACATGAAGTCGAGCGCGCGGCGCAAGACAAGGTCCGGCAATTGGCGGACGAGCTTGAGCGCTTCCGCGCCGCAGCCCGCCAGCATTTGCGCGAACGGCCGGCCACCCGGCGTCCGTCCTAGCAAACCCACCGTTCCCAGAACCTGCCGGCGGCGGTGCATGATGCACCCCCGTGCCGGCCGATCTCACCGCCGCGCTCATTCCGCGGCGATCCGGTTCATCGCCGCCCAACGCCGATCCTGCGCTGCAGCCAGGCGCTCCATCTTGCGGATATCGGCGGCCGTCAAGGTCAGCGCCGCCTCGACCCACATGTCGGTAATGCGGATCAATTCTTCGCGGCGGATCGGGTTGATGACCTGGCGCGAAGCATAAACGGAACGACGCGAGGCGAAGGAGCGTTCGGTCTTCTCGACGAAATCATAGACCGCCTGCTCGCCCATGCCGTCTTCGACCACGACGTCGACAACGCCCATCTCCTGCAGTTCGTTCGCCGAATAGATCTGGCCGCTGAAGACCATCTTTTCGGCCGTCGGCGCCCCGATCTTGCGGGTGAGGAAGCTGAGCGCACCCATGCCCGGGAACAGGTTGAACAGGCATTCCGGCAGGCCGAACTTGGCGCTTTTCTCGGCGATGATGACGTCGTCGGCCAATGCCGCTTCGAAGCCGCCGCCGAGCGCATCGCCCTGAACGAGCGAAATGGAGACGATCGGCAGATTCATGTTCACCGCGCGCGGATGCTGCACTTCGATGCAGGCGTGTGCGTATTGGCGAATCGTCGCCCGATCCTGG
>JBGPNG010000499.1:0-2617 GCA_041487395.1 Dongiaceae bacterium | reverse complement strand
GGCGGCAAGAAATCCGGCGATGATCCGCTGGCCGAGGGGATTGCTGCAGGTATCGATCCCCTGCTTGGCGGCGATGGGCGATCAAAATAAAGCAGTCCATAGGGATCGTCCTCGAGGATGAGGAAGCCGTGGCGTCCGGCCAGATCGAGCAAGAGTCCGCGCCATGCCAGGGACATGGTGGTGCTGCCCGGGTTTTGCGAATTGGGGACGACATAGGCGAGCTTCGGGGGGCGCCCCGCCGTCGCGATGAGGTCCGCCAGCCGCTCCACCTGCATGCCCCCATCATCCATGGGACAACGCAGGACGCAACCCTCATAGCCGGTGACAATGGGCGATTCCGTTGGTGTAGCTGGGCTCCTCGGCGATCACCAGATCGCCCGGATCGACAAACAGCTTGGCCACCAGATCGAGGCCCTGGGTGCCGCCGGCGGTGATCATCAGCCGACCGGCGGCGACGGGTTCGCCGATCTCGATCGGGAAATGGAGAAGCTTGCGACGAAGCGAGGCTTCGCCATCGTTCGGACCGCAATTGAGCGCTTCACCCCTGGCATCGGCCAAAATCTCCGCCGCCAGTTCGGCGATCGCGGCCGAGGGAATTGCCTCCGCCGCCGGGCATCCCATGGCGAAGGAGATCGTCGGCTGCCCTCGTCGCTGGAGCAGCGCGATGCTGCTATCGATGACGGAGCCGGTAATTCCGGCGGCGCGCGCGGCGAAGTGCTGCGCCGGCCCATGGGCGATGGCGACGGCAGGAGCTTCCGTCGGTTTATTCATCGATTCCCTGCTGCCGCCATGCGCCCTGCCCCGAACAATTCGACAATCGCAGAGCCACGGTCATATGGCATCCATTTTGGTATACTATTTTCGGCGGCAGGTGGGTCTTGTCAAGCGGCGACCCAGCGCGGATTCGAGATCGTCGACCAGGCGTGGCTCGGCATCGAATTCGACCGGGAGATCACCGAATGCCCGGCCGAGGTCTTACGCGAACGCATCCTCGCTCTCGGCCGGCACGGCGCCGAGGCGATCTCCATTTCCTGCACCTCGCTCCAAATTGCCGGGTTGATCGAGGAGATCGAAGATGCCAGCGGCTTGCCGCTGGTGACCTCGAACCAGGCCCTCGCCTGGCATTGCTTGAAGCTTGCAGACCGGCCAGCCTTCCTGGGCGGCTTTGGCCGTCTCCTCGCGGAAAAGGGCAAGGTTTTCAAAAGGCGAGAGTCGGCCGCGCCTGCAGGACGCGTAGCACATTGCCTTTGGACCGGCGCAAATGGGCCTCGGACAATTTCAGCAAGCGCTTCTCGTCGCGAGTCCGCGCGGCCCGGATGAGCGCCTGGTGCTCTCGGCGCGTCAGGGGCGCCTCGTCGGCATAGAAGGCGTCGATCCAGATGAACATCTGCAGCCGGTCGTAAAGCCGCATCAACATCTCGAACAGCAGATCGTTGCGCGAGGCCCGCGCGATGATTTCGTGGATGCGCTGGCCTTCGCGCAATTCCTCCTCGCTTTGTACCGCGTCGCCTTCGAAGCGGCGCAGCTTGCGGCCCACCCGATCGAGGTCGGCCAGATCGGCCTCGGACAGGCGGCGCATGGCGAGCCGGATCGCATGTTTTTCCAGCATCTCCCGCAGGTCGTAGAGATCCTCGACCGTCTTGACATCGACCTCGCGCACGAAATGGCCGCGCTGGAGTCGGCTTTCCACCAGACCGTCCTGGACCAGGCGACCCAGTGCCTCGCGAATTGGCGTGCGGCTGACCTTGAGTCGTTCGCCCAGATCACGCTCGGCCAGCTTTTGGCCGGGGTGAAGCTTACCGGATAGAATCAGCTGCTTGATGCCCTCATAGACGCGCAGCTTCAGTGTCGGCTCGCCCATGTTTTCCTACTCCGACTCGTTTCTATGCGATAGCTTTCCGCCCGATCCGTGGCAAGGCGACATCACCGCTGCGGTCTGATTTGACGCAACCCGGTCGGTCCCTCGAGATTCGCTTCCGCAGCCCAGGCGAACCGACATATAGTGCCGATATGCCTACTATATCTTGGGGGTAAAGCCTATTCTGCTGCGCTGCAGCACCAAATATTGCAGCGAGGTTTCAAAATCAGGGCAGTTTTCTATTGAAGCCTACCGCCCATTGATGCACTATCTATCCATTGTGGGCGGCGCGAGTTGAGTTACAATAACTTGCGTCGCCACAATTGCCTAAAGGCCTAAGTTAAAGCAAAACCTTGGATTTGTGCGGCACCGAGATAGAGCGACTGGCACGGGGGGACTGTGATGCGGATCGAGCGCCGTTACACCGAAGTTGGAAAATCGCCCTACGCGGGCATCGAATTCCGCACCACCACGTCGGAGATTCGAAATCCCGATGGATCGGTGGTCTTTCAGCTGAAGGATATCGAGGTCCCGGCCGACTGGTCCCAGGTCGCCTGCGATGTGCTGGCGCAGAAATATTTCCGCAAAGCGGGAATCCCCACCCGCCTCTATCCCGTCGACGAGCCCGGCATGCCCGCCTGGTTGCGCCGCCATGCCGTGGACGGGGCGGCACTGGCCGGACTCCAAAAGGCCGAGCGGACGACCGGTGAGACCAAAGCAACGGAGGTTTTCGATCGCTTGGCCGGCACCTGGACCTAT
>JBGPNG010000498.1:0-2620 GCA_041487395.1 Dongiaceae bacterium | reverse complement strand
ATCGCCGTTGATGAAATCGGGCGCGGCAATAATTCGCCGATGGAGCGCGATGTTGCTCTTGATCCCGCCGACGAAAATCTCCTCGAGCGCGCGCCTGAGCCGCATCAGGCATTCGTTGCGCGTCTTGCCATGGACGATCAGCTTCGCGATCAGGCTGTCGTAATGCGAGGGCACCCGATAGCCGGCATAGAGCGCGGAATCGACGCGCACGCCGAGCCCGCCGGGGGCGTGGAAATCCGTTACCAGGCCGGGGGAGGGCAGGAAGGTGTCCGGATCCTCCGCATTGATCCGGCATTCGATGGCATGGCCCAGGAACGATATCTCGTCCTGCGTGAAACCAAGCGGCGCGCCGGTGGCGACGCGGATCTGCTCGCGTACCAGGTCGATGTTGGTGATCATCTCTGAGATCGGATGCTCGACCTGCAGGCGCGTATTCATCTCGATGAAATAGAATTCGCCGTCCTGAAACAGGAACTCCACCGTGCCGACGCTGCGGTAGCCTAGTTTCTTCATCGCCCGCACGACGGTATCGCCGATTGCCGTGCGCTGTGCAGCATTGAGGGCGGGGGAGAGGGCTTCTTCCAGCACCTTCTGGTGGTGGCGTTGCAGCGAACAGTCGCGCTCGCCCAGATGGACGACATTGCCATGCGTGTCGGCCAGCACTTGGATCTCGATATGGCGGGGATGGGAGAGATATTTTTCCAGATACATGGCGTCGCTGCCGAAATGCGCCTTCGCTTCCGCACGGGCGAGCGCGAGTGATTCGGCCATTTCGCCACGGTTGTTGGCGACCTTCATGCCCTTGCCGCCGCCGCCGGCCGCGGCCTTGATCAGTACCGGATAGCCGATGCGATCGGCCACGGCCATCGCCTCGATGTCGTCGACAAGGGCGCCCGCCGAACCAGGCACGACCGACAGGCCAAGTTCGGCTGCTGCCTCCTTCGCCCGCACCTTGTCGCCCATCAGCGACAAATGTTCCGGCGTGGGGCCGATGAATGTGATGCCGTGCTCGGCTACCATGGCCGCAAAACGGGCATTCTCCGAAAGAAAGCCGATGCCGGGATGAACGGCGTCGGCCCCGGCGATGGTGGCGGCCGAGATGATGGCCGGAATATTGAGATAGCTATCTTTGGAGGGCGGCGGCCCGATGCACACGCTTTCATCGGCAAGGCGCACATGCATGGCGTCGGCGTCGGCCGTCGAATGCACTGCCACGGTGCGGATGCCCATCTCGCGGCAAGCGCGATGGATGCGCAGCGCGATTTCGCCCCGATTCGCGATCAGGACTTTTTCGAACATCGGCCTAACGAATGACCATCAAAGGTTCGCCGTATTCGACCGGTTGGCCGTCATTGATCAGCACCGATTCGAGCACGCCCGCCTCGGGTGCAGGAATCGGGTTCATCACTTTCATCGCCTCGATGATCAGCAGGGTCTGGCCCTTCTTCACCCGGTCGCCAGCCTTGACCAGGGGTGTTCCACCTGGCTCGGCCGCCAGATAGGCGGTGCCAACCATGGGTGAGACCACCGCGCCCGCAGGCGGACCGACGGGTACGGCTGCGGGAGACGCGGGCGTCGGCTGGCCCGCGGGCGCGACAGGTGCGGCGAAGGTCACCTGTCCACCGCCGCGATTGACCCGGATCCGCTGCTCGCCGTTCTCGTATTCGATTTCGGTCAGGCCGGTTTCGGTCAATAAGGCGGCGAGCTTGCGCAACAGCGCTTCGTCGATGTCGAACTTTGGCATCAGGCGTCTTTCTTGGTTCCGATGATGTCGGCGAGCGCGTCGAGCGCGAAAAGATAGCCCTGCGCGCCCAGGCCGCAAATCACGCCCCGCGCCGCCGCACTGATGAAACTGTGGTGGCGGAATACCTCGCGTTTGAAAATGTTGGAAAGATGGACTTCGATAATCGGCAGTTCGGTGACCAGCAGCGCATCGAGGAGCGCGACGGAGGTATGGCCATAGCCGGCGGGATTGACGACGATGCCCGCCATCTTGCCGCGTGCGGCCTGGACCCAATCGATCAACTCGCCTTCGTGATTCGATTGGCGGAAATCGACGGCCAAGCCCAAGTCCTTGGCGCGCCGATGGCAAGCTTTCTCGATATCCGCCAAGGTCGCCCGGCCATAGATCGATGGCTCGCGGCTGCCCAGCAGGTTGAGATTGGGTCCGTTAAGGACCAAAATTGTCTTATTCTTGGCCAAAATGCGCCTCCCGGGCTGGTTATATCATGACCCAGTTGAGTCGCAAGACAAGGGCCCAAGGTTGAGTGGAAGAATGGGCCGTCGAAGCATCCGATTTATCGAGGGGCTGACGATGAAATCCGTTTCTTACACGCGAATGTCCGACGCCACGCGCCAGGATTTCGAACTGCTGGGCAGAGAGGGCGCGCCTTTCTTCTCAGCGGTACCGGAACGCATCATTGCGGCCATGGGAAGTTTGACATCGACATTCGTCGGGCACCAAATCAGCATCTTGGAACACATGCTGCAAACTGCGACGCGCGCCGCGCAAGAAGGCGCCGACGAGGACATGATCGTTGGCGCGTTGCTGCATGACTTCGGCGATCTGTTCGCTCCGCACAACCATTCCGAATTCGCCGCGGCGCTTATTCGGCCTTAT
>JBGPNG010000497.1:0-2620 GCA_041487395.1 Dongiaceae bacterium | reverse complement strand
CTCGGCCAGCAGATTATCGCCGGATTTCTTGCCGCCGGCCGCATGGCGGAGCATCTGGACATCCTTCGCGCTGCCCATCGCTTGCGACGGGACGCCATGTTGGCGGCACTATCCCAGTCGTTTTCCAATCTGCAGGGGACTCGCTGGACCACTCCCGACGGCGGCTTTTTCGTCTGGGTCGAATTCCCGGGCGATCTTCGCGCCGACGCATTGTTTCCAATCGCCCTCGATGAGGGCGTTGCCTACATTCCGGGCTCGGCTTTCGTCGAACCCGACGGGCCGTGCAATGCCATGCGGCTATGTTTCGCCAATCCGACGCCGGCGGAAATTTTCGAAGGCGTGCGCCGGTTGCGCCGCGCAGTGGATCGCATGATCGATAGGGAAGGAGCTAAGATATGACCACCACCGCCGCTGCCGTCGCCGCGCCCGCCGAGGTTCCCGGACTGATAGACGACCGGGCTCGACAGGACATCCTTGCGCGCTATCGCGCCCGCACCGGCGCCTCGCGCAGCGCGCATGAGCGAGCCCTGAGATCGCTGCCGGCGGGCGTCAACCGCAACATCGTCCATTTCGCGCCCTATCCCCTATTCGTCCAGGCGGGGCGAGGGGCCCATCTGATCGATCTGGACGGCCAGCGCTATCTCGACCTCATCGGCAATTACACTTCCATGATCTTGGGTCACGCGCCGGCGGCGGTGACCGAGGCAGCCCAGGCACAAGTCGCCCGCGGCACGGCCTGGGCCGCGGCATCGCCGGACGAATCGGTTTTGGCCGAAATGATCCTCGAGCGATTGGGGGGCGAGGGGCGGCTGCGCTTCACTGCCTCGGGCACCGAGGCGACGTTGATGGCGATCCGCGCCGCTCGCGCTTTTACCCGCCGTCATCTGATCGCCAAATTCGAAGGCGGCTATCACGGGCTGAACGACTACGCGATGGTGAGTCTCGGGCCAAGCCCGGATGCGGCGGGGCCGGCCGAGCGGCCGCGCAGCGTAGCCGCGCCCGGCGTGCCCGCTGCTGTGGCCGATACCGTCGTCGTCCTGCCGTTCAACAATCCAAGCGCCGTCGAGGCCATCCTGCGCGAGCGCGGCAAGGATATCGCCGGCGTGATCGTCGAGCCGGTCATGGGCGTGGCGGGCATCATCGCGCCGCGCCAGGGTTTCCTTGAGATGTTGCGGCGCGTGACCGAAGAACTCGGCATGGTTCTCATCTTTGACGAGGTCATATCCTTCCGGCTCGCCTATGGCGGCGCCCAGGAATATTTCGGCACCCGTGCCGATCTGACGACGCTCGGCAAGATCATCGGCGGCGGCTATCCGATGGGGGCGGTCGCCGGCCGGCCCGACATCATGCAGATGTTCGATCCGACCCGGCCCGACGCCGTCGTTCTTTCCGGCACCTTCCATGCCAATCCTGTTGCCTTGGTGGCCGGCATCGAAACGTTGAAGGCGGTGACGCGGCCGGCAATCGCCGAGCTCAACAAGCGCGCTCAGGGCCTCCACGATGAGATGACGCGCCTTTTCCGCCGCTGTCGCATCCCGCTGCAGGCAAACGCCATCGGCTCGCTATTCAACATCCACGCTCTGGCCGGGCCGATCGAGGATTACCGGGCCTCGGCGCTTGGTAACAAGGAGCTGCTCAAATGGCTGCAACTCGCTCTTCTGAACGAGAGCATGTTATTGTCGCCGCGCGGCATGGGCTGTCTCTCGCTGCCGATGACCGAGGCCGATCTCGACGGATTCCTCGGCGCTCTCGAACGCAGTCTTGTCGCGATCGGCGCCTTGGGAGGGACCTGACATGTTGAGCGATGCGGAAAAACGCATAGTTGGCGAGCTGGGCGAGAACGAAGTCGTCCGGCTGACGGCCGAATTGATTCGCCGGCCCAGCGTCACGGGCGAGGAGAAATCCGTCGTCGAACTGCTCGCCAATTTTCTGTCCGACCATGGTTTGCCAGTCGAACTCGAGGAAGCAGCACCCGGCCGGCCCAATCTCTCTTGCCTCTGGGGCGCCGACGAAGGCCCAACGCTGTTGCTGACCGGCCATAGCGACACCGTGCCCATCGGCAATGGCTGGACGCGCGACCCTTTCGCGGGCGAGATCGACGACGGCCGGCTCTATGGCCGCGGTTCCTGCGATATGAAGGCGGGGCTGGCCGGGATGGCGATCGCGATGGTCGCCTTGAAGCGGCGCCTCGCGAAACCGCGCGGCCGCGTTCTGTTTGCGGCCTGTGTCGACGAGGAGGTCTCCGGCATCGGAACCAGGGCGGCGATCAAGGCGGGTCTCGAGGCCGATTGGGCGGTGATCGGGGAGCCGACCGAGCTGCAGACGATCCGGGCGGCGAAGGGCAATTGCTATTTCGAGGTCGAAGTGACAGGCAGGGCCGCCCATGCCGGCTCGCCCGAGCGCGGAGCGAATGCGATCTATGGCGCGATGCGGGCTATAGGCGCCGTCGAAGCCCATCATGGCGAACTGCAGAAGCGCCATCATCTTTTGCTTGGGTCCCCCTCCTGCAGCGTCGACACCATCGAAGGGGGCATGACGGTGTCCGCCGTGCCCGATACCTGTCGCTTCTGGATCGATCGGCGGCTATTGCCGGACGAGACCGGCGAGAGCGCGCTGGTCG
>JBGPNG010000496.1:0-2620 GCA_041487395.1 Dongiaceae bacterium | reverse complement strand
AGGATATTGGCCAGAACATCCAGCCCATGATGGTGCAGGTCGATGAGCAGAAAGGCCAAGTCGAAGAGCACGTCGGTACACGAGACTTGATCGCTGAATTCGATGGCATCGAACAACGTGGGCCGCCCGTCCAGAAAGCATATATTGGCGAGCCGAAGATCGCCATGGCAGCGCCGTACTCTGCCCTCGTCGCATCGGCGATCGAGAAGCGGACCTGCGTGCTCCAGGGCGTCGAGCGATGCATTGTGCAGTGACTCGGCGGCATCGCGGCCGAGGATTGCCTCCACGGTTTTCAGATCGCAGCGGTTGCGCTCGATCGCGGCGCGAAGGCCGTTTACGCCCCCGAAGCCGGCAGCGCGTTCCGCTGTTTCGTGAAATTGCGCAATCTCGTCGGCAAGGGCAGAGATCAATTCCGGCGTGAGCCGTCCTGCATCGGCGAGGTGGTCGAGCAGATCCGCTCGGTCGAAGCGCCGCATGGCAACGACCCAGTCGATGATCCGGCCCTCTCCGTCGAAGCCGAGTTCGCCGGCGGCCCTCCGACGGATCGCATGCACCCCGAGATAAAGCTCGGGCGCGGTGCGGCGATTGAGCTCGAGCTCGGCCCGGCATGCGGCCTCGCGCCGCTCGACGGTGCTGTAGTCGAGAGAAGAGAAAGCGACGAGACGCTTCAGCTTGTAGGCGCGGTCGCCGATAAGGAAGACAAACGAACAATGCGTCTCGATGCGTTCGACCTTGGCACCTAGCAGTCCGTAGCTGCCACCATCCGACAGAAACGCGATGATTTCATCCTGTGCTGCGACCATTATGAACAATCACGCGTTCTATGCCACCGCTCGATCGCCCCGATCGGGCCGCGACGGGCAGGAGATCACGCCGACAGCCTGTCCGCGAACATGGGCCTGTAATAAGGTTACACTGAACCCGCCCCTAACCGCCGGGGTCATCTGCAGCGCGCCCCTCGGCCGGATCGCTTCGAGCTTCCACGTCATGGTGTCTGCCGCGCTCACCTAGCCTCGCCTCCGCTCTAACGGGCGTCGGAACGCCGATTTCTTATTTAATAAATCACCCGGCGCGACGCCGTCCTTGAGATGGATCAAGGGGGGGCCCCAGCAATTGGAATAGTTTTCAAAACCAAGCGAAGAAGATGCCATGAATGGCTCCATTGCCACTTTGGAGACTAAGTGGGTCGGGTGTCAGGCTTGCGCCGTTCCCCGGGCAATCAGAGGTTTATCGTGTTGAGCAATCTTCTGCCTGAACCGTCGGCCCCAATCGGGCAAGGAGCCGCCTCGGCCTGCGCGCAATCGGTTCCTCACACGGTTGCCGGGAATGAGAGACCTGCAATGAACATCATGGATGCGATTTATCAGCGTCGTGCAATTCGCGAATACACCGACGCGCCGGTCGATCAGGAATTACTACGCACCGTTATCGCCGCGGCGATCCAGGCGCCCAGCGCCATGAACCGACAACCCTGGTCGTTTGTAGTTGTCACGAATCGTGCCGTTCTCGACCGCTGCGCTCAACGAGCAAAGGCTCATGCCCTCGCTTCGCTCTCGGCCAACCGGCATCTCGCCGGCTATCGTGAGCACTTAGCTTCGCCGACATTCAACATCTTCTACAACGCCCCAGCATTGATCGTCATTTGCGCCACCGAGCCGGACCCGATGGCTCAGCGGGACTGCTGTCTCGCCGCGGAGAATCTGATGCTTGCCGCCCACGGGCACGGCCTAGGGACATGCTGGATCGGGTTTGCCGAGTTCTGGCTCAATGAGGCGGAGGGGAAGAACGAGCTCAAGATTCTGGCCAAGCACCCTCCCGTGGCCCCGATCATTATCGGGTACCCACGCGGTGTGCATCCGGCTCCGTTGCGCCGGGAGCCGCACATCACGTGGATCAAGGAGTTGCGGCGCGACATGCCCTAGAAACCACCACCTCTAGGAGAGTGCATGACCGACGCGCAAAGCCCGCTTCTCACCGACCTCTACCAGCTTGCCATGCTGCAGGCCTATCGCGAGTACGGCCTGACCAAGACAGCCGTATTCGAACTCTTTATTCGAAAGCTCCCGCCACGGCGCGGATTTCTCGTGGCCGCGGGCCTCGAACAGACGCTGGACTTTCTCGAGTCGCTGCGCTTCGACGAGGCGTCACTCGATTACCTCCGCCGGTCGCGGAGGTTTCCGGACGCGTTCCTCGAATGGCTCGCGGACCTGCGTTTCACCGGCGACGTCGATGCCATGGCCGAGGGCACCGTCTTCTTTCCTGACGAGCCGATTATCCGCGTCACCGCGCCGCTACCCGAGGCCCAGCTGGTCGAGACGCGACTGCTCAATCTACTGCATTTTCAGGCCATCGTCGCCTCGAAAGCAGCCCGGATGGTGCTGGCGGCGCCTGGCAAGCTGCTGGTCGACTTCGGGCTGAGGCGCGCGCATGGGGCAGAGGCGGGACTGTTGGCGGCGAGGGCGAGCTATATCGCCGGTTTTGCCGGAACGGCGACTATGCTGGCGGAGGAGCGATTCGGCATTCCGCTTTACGGAACCATGGCGCACTCCTTTGTCGAGGCCCATGACAGCGAGATCCTCGCCTTCGAGCATTTTGCGCGGGCGCGGCCGCAGGGAATCGT
>JBGPNG010000495.1:0-2622 GCA_041487395.1 Dongiaceae bacterium | reverse complement strand
TCGCCAACATCCGATCGGCCGGTTCGTTGTCGACTTCGCCTGCACCAAGCATCGCTTGGTGATCGAGGCAGATGGCGGCCAACACGATGAGGGCATGTGCGATGCGCGCCGCACGACTTGGCTCGAAAGTCAGGGCTGGCGCGTCATCCGGTTTTGGAACAACGACATTCTCGCCAATACGGAAGGCGTTATGCGTACGGTCTTGCAAGCACTGCGAGACGGCTGAACCCTCACCCGCCTCGCTACGCTCGGCACCCTCTCCCGCGATGCAGGAGAGGGGCAATCGGCGTGGTTATTTTGCCTCGAACCCTAACGGGCAGTTGTCGCCTGACAATTCCGCCGCATCGCTGCATGGCTGGCCTGCATGGCGGCGGCTGGCGCCGTCAGCGGCCAGCGGTTAATAACAGCGGGAAATTTTTCCGATACAGGCATCCCGCCCTTGCCCAATTTCGCCCTTTACGGCCTGACCGTCGCCATCTGGGGCACGTCTTGGTACGTCATCACGCTCCAGACGGGCGTGGTCCCGGTCGAAGTCTCCATCGCCTATCGGTTTCTGGTCGCGGCCGCGTCGCTGATCGTCTTTTGCCTGGCAACGCGCCGTCGCCTGGCCTATGGCCTGCATGATCATCTGTTCATGGCGCTCCAGGGCGTGTGCCTGTTCTCGCTCAACTACATCCTGTTCTACAAGGCGAGCTTGGACATGCCGAGCGGGCTGATGGCGGTTTGCTTTTCCACCATCCTGCTGATGAACATCGCCAACGGTGCGCTCTTCTTCCGCAGTCCGGGGGAGCCGCGGGTCTTCGCCGGCGCCCTTCTCGGCCTCGGCGGGCTGACGATGGTCTTCTGGCCCGAGGTCGCCGGATTCGGCCTGCGGAGCACCGCCGTCACCGGCCTTTTCCTGTCGCTGGCCGCCACTTATTTCGCCTCGCTCGGCAATATGATATCGGTGCGCCACAAGCGCGCCAGAATTCCGGTGATCGAGAGCAACGCCATCGGCATGGCCTATGGCGCGCTCTGCTCGCTCGCCGTCGCGACCCTATTGGGCGTGCCCTTCGTCTATGACCCGAGGCCGATCTTCAGCGTCGCCCTGATCTATCTCGCGGTCGTCGCCTCGATCGTGGGATTCGGATGTTTCCTGACGCTGATCCAGCGCATCGGCGCCGATCGCGCGGCTTATGCCACGGTCCTGTTCCCCATCGTGGCGCTCGGCGTCTCGACCTGGCTCGAGGGTTATCGCTGGACGCCCCTCGCCGCGGCCGGGGTGATTCTGGTATTGCTCGGCAACGTGCTGGTGCTGATGCGCCGCAAAGCCCGGGTCAAAGCTAAGTTCAAGGAACCCCTTCCCACATGAGCCTGCCCATTCGCCGCGAGATCGAGGAACTCGAGGATTCCAAGATCGTCGATGTCTGGCGCCGCGGCTTCGCGCAGCCCGATGTGATCATGCTGGGGGTGGGCGAAGGCGATCTGCCGACGCCGAAATTCATCGCTGACGCCGCCTATCGATCGATGATCGCCGGCGAGACCTTCTACACCCACAAGCGCGGCATTCCCGAATTGCGCAAGGCGCTGGCCGGATATCACAAGCGCCATTGGGGCGTGGATATCCCCGACGAGCGCATCGCCGTCACCTCGGCGGGCATGAACGCCATGATCATCGCCGTGCAAATGGCGCTCGGTGCCGGCGACAACATGGTCGCGGTCACGCCCGTCTGGCCCAATATCTTCGCCACGGCACAGATCATGGGCGGCGATGTGCGCATGGTCGCCTTGACCAATGACGGGCGCGGCTGGCAGCTCGATCTCGACAAGCTTTTCGCCGCCTGCGATTCCCGCACCCGGGTGATCTACGCCGCATCTCCCGGCAATCCCACCGGCTGGGTCATGCCGGCGGAACAGCAGGGCGTCATCGTCGAATTCTGTCGGCGCAAGCGCATCTGGTTCATCGCCGACGAGGTCTATAACCGGCTCATCTACGACCGGACAGTGGCGCCTTCGGTGCTGCAGGTCGCACGGCCCGACGATCCGGTCCTCGCCGTCAACAGCTTCTCCAAGACCTGGGCCATGACCGGCTGGCGGCTGGGTTGGATGATCATGCCGCTGGGGTTGGCTCCCGTCATCGAGCGGCTGCTGGAATTCAACACCAGCGGGGGCCAGGCCTTCCTGCAGCGCGCCGGCGTGGCCGCCATCGAACAGGGCGAGCCTTTCGTGGCCGAGCAGATCGCCCGCTGTCGCGCCGGGCGCGATCTGGTGACCCAGCGCCTGGGCGGCATGAAGCGCGTCAAGGTCACTCGCACCGAGGCTGCGTTCTATCTGATGTTTCAGGTCGACGGCGAACCGGACTCCTACAAGCTCGCCATGCGCCTGGTGGACGAGGCTCGCGTCGGCATGGCCCCGGGTGCAGCCTTCGGCACCGGCGGCGAGGGCTATCTCAGACTCTGCTTTGCCGCCAGCACCAAGCGCCTGGCCGAAGCGATGGATCGTCTCGAGCCGTTCCTAAATTAGCCCAACCCGTCTGACCAACTCACCGTCTTGTCTCCTCGCCCGACGCTGGCCTCGTCCAGCAGCCAGTTGCGGAAGGCGACGATCTTGGGCCGCTCTGCGGTCAAGGCCGGGCTGACGACG
>JBGPNG010000494.1:0-2624 GCA_041487395.1 Dongiaceae bacterium | reverse complement strand
TCCTGCTGCTGAAGGCGCTCGCGCAGCGCCCCGGCCATGTCAAAAGCCGCGACCAGCTGATGGACGCCGCTTATGGCGAAAATATCTATGTTGACGACCGGACCATCGACAGCCACATCAAACGGCTGCGCAAGAAATTCAAGCAGGTCGATGCCGAGTTCAACGAAATCGAAACCCTCTACGGCGTCGGTTACCGCTACCGCGAGCGCTGAGAAATCGGCATGGCTGTGACGGCCGATCGTCCGGCACTCGGCGGTTTGGCGGCGACGGATTCCATTGCCGGCGCGCCGCCTGCCGGACTTCGCCGGCGCCGGCGCTCCTCGCTTACCCGACGGATACTGACGTTGAACGTGCTGGCTCTGGCGATTCCGGTCGCGGGGCTGCTTTACCTCGGGGAATACCGCAGCAGCCTGGTCCAGCAGCAGCTCGACCTACTGCGCACCGAGGGTGAATTGTTTTCCGGCGCCTTGGCCGCGAGCGGCGTTGTCACAGGCCCCTCGGGCGATGAGCAGTTGCTGCCGGAGACGACGCGCAGCACCGTGCGCCGGCTGGTCGATGTATCCAAGACCCGGGCGCGGCTGTTCGACCAGGACGGCGTCCTGATCGCCGACAGCTCCCGGCTGATCGGCCCCGGCGGGCAACTCGAGATCGAGATGCTGCCGCCGCCGAAAAGCGACACGCTGATCACTGCGCTGATGCGCCGGCTCTATGACGGCATTGTCGGGCTGATACCCCAGGGCAAACCCCTGCCCGTCTACCACGAACGCGCCGAGCAGAAGGCGGCGGACTATCCCGAGGCGCAGCAGGCGCTGAGCGGCGAGCTCGCGAGCGCGCTGCGCGTCGACCATAGCGGCAGCCTGATGCTGAGCGTGGCTGTACCGGTCCAGCGCTACCGCCAGGTGCTGGGCGCCTTGATGCTGAGCACCGACGGCGATTCGATCGATGCGGCGGTGCGCGACGTTCGCCTCAGCATCCTCAAGGTCTTCGGCGTGGCGCTCGGCGTGACGGTGCTGCTGTCGCTCTACCTCGCCGGCACCATCGCGCGCCCGGTCCACCGTCTGGCCGAGGCGGCCGAGCGCGTGCGCCGCGGCCAGGGGCGGCAAAAGGAAATCCCCGATTTCACGCGCCGCGGCGATGAGATCGGCGATCTCTCCGGCGTGCTGCGCGAGATGACCGAGGCCTTGTGGGCCCGCATGGACGCCATCGAGCGCTTCGCCGCCGACGTCGCCCATGAGATCAAGAACCCGCTGTCTTCCCTGCGCAGCGCGGTCGAAACCGTGGCGCGCCTGGAAGATACGACCCAGCAACGCCGCCTGATGGCCATCATTCTCGACGATGTACAGCGCCTCGACCGCTTGATCAGCGACATTTCCGACGCCAGCCGCGTCGATGCCGAAATGTCGCGCGCCGACAAGGAGCCGGTCGACGTCGGCCGCCTGCTGCATACGCTGGCCGAAGTGCATGAGGCGACGGCCAAGCCCGGCGCGCCGCGCATCGCGCTGGATCTGCCGAAAGCAGCACCGCTCGTCGTCCCGGCGATCGAAAGTCGCCTGGTCCAGGTGATGCGCAATCTGATCGCCAATGCGGTCTCATTCAGCCCGCCCGGCGGCATCATCACGCTCGGCGCCCGGCGCGACGGGCGGCGCCTGCTGATCTTCGTGGCCGACCAGGGACCGGGAATTCCGCCGGGCAAGCTGGAAGCGATCTTCGATCGCTTTTATAGCGAGCGGCCCACGGGTGAGAAATTCGGCACCCATTCCGGCCTCGGCCTCAGCATTTCGCGCCAGATCGTGGAAGCCCATGGCGGGCGGCTCTTCGCCGAGAATCTGAGCGATGCGAGCGGTGCCGTGCGCGGCGCGCGCTTGACTCTGTTGCTTCCGGCGTCATGAACGCGGCCCGCGGGAAATCTCTCCAGATCGAGGGGACCTGCGTCGCGCTCGAAGGATTCGGTCTGCTGCTGCGCGGCCCCTCGGGCGCGGGCAAATCCGATCTGGCCCTGCGCCTCATCGACGGCGGCGGGGCCCTCGTCGCCGACGATCTGTGCGAGATATGGCGTGAGAAAGGTCGGCTCATGGCCGACCTGCCGGCAGGCGTCGATGCTGCGTTCCGCGGGCAGATCGAGGTCAGAGGCGTTGGTATCCTGACGCTGGCCTATGGCGGACCCGTGGCCCTGGGCCTGGTCGTCGATTTGCTGCCGGAATCGCCGCCCGGGCCCCCCCGGCCCGGCAAATCACCCGAGCGCCTGCCGCCGCCTACCTTCGTCAACTATCTGGATTTGGCCGTTCCCCTGATCGTTCTCGATCCATTCCAGGCCGCTGCCGCAGCGAAACTGCGGCTGGTGGCACGGGCCGGGCCGCAGTCTATAATGCGGCCCTCATGAACCAGGCCGCGACATCTGCGCCGGCGCGGCTGTCCGCCCCGGCGCCCTCAGCACGACTTCCTCTTGTTCTCGTCACCGGCCTCTCCGGGGCCGGCCACAGCACGGCGCTGCGGGCGCTGGAAGATCTGGGCTACGAGGCGGTCGATAATCTGCCGCTGGCGCTGCTCAATCTGCCGTCGGGCTTCGACCGGCCCGTGGCCATCGCCGTCGACTGCCGTACCCGCGGCTTCACGGCCGGCGCGCT
>JBGPNG010000493.1:0-2625 GCA_041487395.1 Dongiaceae bacterium | reverse complement strand
CTGAGCGGCGCCCGGGAGGACCCATGGCCGACAAGCTGCGCGAGAGCGCGCTGGAATATCATCGCCTGCCCACACCGGGTAAACTTGCCATTGTTGCCACCAAGCCCTTGGCCAATCAGCGCGATCTGGCGCTGGCCTATTCTCCCGGTGTGGCTGCTGCCTGCGAAGCCATCGTCGCCGATCCGGCTCAGGCGGCCGAGCTCACGACACGGGGCAATCTCGTCGCCGTGGTGACGAACGGCACGGCCGTGCTCGGCCTCGGGCCCATCGGGCCGCTCGCCGCCAAGCCGGTGATGGAAGGCAAGGCTGTCTTGTTCAAGGCGTTCGCGGGCATCGATGTCTTCGACATCGAAATCGCCGAGCGCGACGCCGACAAACTGGTCGACATCATCGCCAGCCTGGAGCCCACCTTCGGCGCCATCAATCTCGAGGATATCAAGGCGCCGGAGTGCTTTCACGTCGAGCGCTCCTTGCGCGAACGCATGCATATCCCCGTGTTCCACGACGATCAGCATGGCACGGCCATCATCGTCGCGGCTGCCATGCTGAATGGCCTGCGCGTCGTCGGCAAGACCATCGACAAGGTGAAGCTGGTGACTTCGGGCGCCGGTGCGGCGGCGCTGGCCTGTCTCGATTTCCTGGTCGATCTGGGCATGCCGGTCGCCAATATCACGGTCACCGACATTGCCGGCGTCGTCTATGAGGGCCGCAAGGAGGAGATGGACGAGCGCAAGGCACGCTATGCCAAAAGAACCTCGGCGCGACGCTTGGCCGATGTCATCAACGGGGCCGACATCTTCCTGGGCCTATCGGCGCCGGGCGTGCTGAAGCCGGAGATGGTAAAGAAGATGGCGGCGAGGCCCCTGGTCTTCGCGCTCGCCAATCCGGTGCCGGAGATCATGCCGGAGGATGTGCGCGCCGTCCGTCCCGATGCGGTGATCGCCACCGGCCGCTCCGACTATCCCAACCAGGTCAATAACGTCCTCTGTTTCCCGTTCATCTTCCGCGGCGCCCTCGATGTGGGTGCCACGACCATCAACGAGGCGATGAAGAAGGCCTGCGTCGAGGCGCTGGCGGCGCTCGCCCGGGCCGAGCCCTCGGAGATCGTGGCCGCGGCCTATGGCGGCGAATCTCCCGTGTTCGGCGCCGACTATCTGATACCGCGCCCGTTCGATCCGCGCTTGATCGTCGAATTGGCGCCGGCCGTCGCCAAGGCGGCGATGGATAGCGGCGTTGCTGCCCGGCCGATCGCCGATTTCGCGGCATATCGGGAGCGCCTCAGCCAATTCGTCTTTCGTACCGGCCTGGTGATGAAGCCCTTGTTCGAGCGGGCAAGGCGCGATCCCCGGCGCATCGTCTATGCCGAGGGCGAGGACGAACGCGTGTTGCGCGCGGCCCAGACCGTGATCGACGAACGGCTCGCCCGGCCCATCCTGATCGGCCGGCAACGGGTCATCGAAAGCCGCCTGCGCAAGCTGGGTTTGCGGATTCAGCAGGACAAGGATTTCGAGCTGGTCGATCCGCAGAGCGATCCGCGCTACGACGAATATTGGGAATTCTACCACCGCCTGATGGAGCGCCGCGGCGTCGCGCCGGATGATGCGCGCACCCTGGTGCGCACCAGCACGACGATCATCGCGGCCTTGATGGTCAAGCGCCGCCAGGCGGACGCCATGCTCTGCGGCACGGCGGGCCGCTATGCCGGCCATCTGCAGCATCTGCGCGACATCATCGGGCTGCGCCGCGGGGTTCAGGCGCCCTCGGCGCTCAGCGTGCTGGTTTTGCCCAAGGGCGTCTTTTTCATTGCAGATACGCAAGTGACGGCTGAACCCACGGCGGAAGCCATCGCCGAGATGACATTGTTGGCGGCCGAAGAAATACGCCGCTTCGGCATCGAGCCCAAGGCAGCTCTGCTATCCCATTCCAGTTTCGGAGGCAGCGATGCCCCTTCGGCGCGCAAGATGCGGGCGGCGCTGGCACTGATGCTGGCGGCCGAACCGGAGCTGGAGGTCGAGGGAGAGATGCAGGCCGAGCTCGCCATCTCGGCCGAATTGCGCAAGAGGCTGTTCCCCAATTCGCGTTTGAGCGGGCAGGCCAATTTACTGATCCTGCCGACGCTCGACGCGGCCAACATTGCCTTCGGCCTGCTGCGCTATATCGGCGACGGGCTTTCCATCGGGCCGATCCTGATTGGCGCGGCGCAGCCGGCTCATATACTGACGCCCACGGTTTCGGTGCGCGGGATCGTCAATATGACGGCCGTCGCGGTGGCCGAGGCACAGGCGATGGCGGCGGGGAAGTAGGGGACTCGACCAGTACATTGAGATTTCCTCTCCCCCATTCTTCATGGGGGAGAGGATCAAGGTGAGGGGGCAGTTACCGGTATAGACCGGCAACATAGGTAACAGAATAGACCGGCGACATGGGTAACAGGTCAACTGGTCGGCAAGGGAGGCCTTGCCGATGTCGTGGAGAGAGACCTGTGTCATGGATGAGCGCGTGATGTTCATTGGAGAATGCTTGCGCGGCGAACTGCCGATGTCGGCGTTGTGCGAGCGTTATGGGATCAGCCGCAAGACTGGCTACAAGTGGTTGGGCCGCTACCGGGACGACCCGGAGAGCGGT
>JBGPNG010000492.1:0-2625 GCA_041487395.1 Dongiaceae bacterium | reverse complement strand
GGGATGATGACGGTGACGCGCGGGACGGCGGTCATACGGTGGGGCTCATGCTATGGCCCGGCTAGAATAGCGCCGCGCCTAGCGTCCGGCGACTGTCATCCCCTCGATGCGCAGCGTGGGCGCATTGGTGCCATAGCGGAAGACGAGATCGTTGGCTGGGTGCAGGTGCAGGAACATGTCTTTCAGATTGCCGGCGATGGTGATTTCCGACACCGGATAGGCGATCTGCCCGTCCTCGATCCAGAAGCCCGCCGCACCCCGGCTGTAGTCGCCGGTCACGTTGTTGACCCCGAAGCCGATCAATTCGGTGCAATAGAAGCCGGTCGTGATATCCGCCATGAGCTGGGCGGGCGTCTGCCTGCCCGCCGCCAGATAGAGATTGGTGGTCGAGGGGCCTGGGGGCGAGGAGGTGCCGCGCGCCGCATGGCCCGTGCTCTTGAGGCCGAGCTGGCGGGCCGATCGCAGATCGAGCACCCAAGTCATCAGCACGCCATCCTCGACCAGCAGGCTGCGCCGGTTGGCCAGGCCCTCGCCGTCGAAGGGCTTGGAGCGCCGGCCGCGACGGATATGCGGATCGTCGACGATATCGATGCCCGGGGGGAAGAGCCGCTCGCCCATCTTGTCCTTGAGGAAGCTGACGCCGCGCGCGATTCCCGCCCCGTTGATGGCGCCGGCCAGATGGCCGACCATGCCATGGGCAACGCGCGGGTCGAAGACGACGGGCCCTTTGGCGGTCGCGACCTTGCGCGGGTTGAGGCGTTTCACCGCTTTCTCGCCGGCTCGCCGGCCGACGACATCGGCGGCTTCGAGTTCGCTGCCGTAGATGGCCGCGCTGAAATCGTAGTCCCGTTCCATGGCGGTGCCTTCGCCCGCCAGCACGGCAACGGAGACCGATGAGTTGGAAATCTCATAGCCGTTGCGAAAGCCGTTGGAGGCGGCAAGCGCGATCTCGCTGCGGCTCCATCCCGCCTCCGCCCCTTCCGAATTGGTCACGCCCGGCACCGCGCGAGCGGCGTCCTCCGCCGCGCGCAGCCGGGCCATCAGCGTTTCGGGGGAGGGTTCGTCGGGATCGCAGAGATCGAGGTCGGGCACGATTGTCGCAAGCTCCGCCGGATCGGCGATGCCGCAGAAGGGATCTTCCGGCACGGCCTTGGCCATGGCGAAGGCGCGCGAGGCGAGTTCGTCCAAGGCCTTGGGCGCGAAATCGGTCGAGGAGACGATGGCTTGGCGCTTGCCGACGAAGACGCGCAAGCCCAGATCGCGTCCCTCGGCGCGCTCCAGCTT
This sequence comes from Dongiaceae bacterium, assembly GCA_041487395.1. Lineage (GTDB taxonomy): Bacteria > Pseudomonadota > Alphaproteobacteria > Dongiales > Dongiaceae > DASXQK01. The sequence goes on along the minus strand of JBGPNG010000492.1, from coordinate 1,341 downwards.
TTCCGGCCGGCCGAGGCGCTCGGCGATGCTGAGCGATGCCCCTTGCACGAACACGGCATCCGCGGCTTCCGCCCCGGCCTTGCGGGCGCGCCGCAGGAGATCGTCGAGCAGGTCGAGGGAGCGGGCAATGGCCATGGCGCAAGTCCTTAGCTTTCGATGGGTCGGTCTGGCAAGCAGGGTTGGCGCGTCAATGGACTATCGCAGATTCCTCGCGCGCCGCGCATCCTTCGCCAGACTCATTGACTGTGCAGGAGATCGACCAAGCAACGCCGTCATGCCCGTGCTTGCACGGGCATGGCGAAGCTTGCGCGAGCGGTTCAGGCAAATTACGGCGTCATACCCGGATCTCGGCCTTCGGCCAATCCCGGGCATGACCGTCCAAGCAAAATCCGCATTCAAAATGCCCGTCGCATTTCAATGTTCATCGAGGCGCAGACGAAACATGGGCAGCGGGCGCGCCGGTTCAATCTCCGAAGGCCGCGCGCCGGCCGGCTCGGCGCCCATGCGGAGGTAAAAACCGGCAGCATGGGGATCGCTCACCACCAGAAGCTGCCGCTGGTCCAGCGAGCGCGCGAGAGCGACGGCGTGGTCCCAAAGCGCGCGGCCGATTCCCTGGCCGATGGCGTTCGGCGCGACGAACAGATGGCTGAGGCCGATGCCGGCAGGCTCCGCCTCGAAGCCGTAGAAGCCGAGCAGGGCATGATCGGCGGCTTCGGCGACGTGGAAATGCCGGCCGGCGATCGCCGCGCCGTCGATCGAGAGGGCAGCGCGGCAGCGCGCCATGAAGCTTGCCGGATAGCCCCAGCTCGCCTTGGCGGCGAACGCAATCTCGGTCAAGCGCTCTGCCTCGGCCGGCCGCGCACGGCGGATGCGGCTCATTTCCAGATGGGCTTGCCGCTGCCGGGCAGGCCCAGGCTCGGCCAGTTCTTCGTCACCGCCTCGATCACCTCGTCGCTCATGCGGATCTTGCGGCCCCATTCGCGCCTGGTCTCGGGATGCTGCTTGTTGGTGGCATCGAGGCCGATCTTGCTGCCGAGGCCCGAATCCGGGCTGGCGAAGTCGAGATAGTCGATGGGCGTGCCCTCGATCAGCGTGATGTCGCGCGCCGGGTCCATGCGGGTCGCGATCGCCCACATGACGTCCTTCCAATTGCGCGCGTCGATGTCGTCGTCCACGACGATGACCCATTTGGTGTACATGAACTGGCGCAGGAAGGACCAGATGCCCATCATCACGCGCTTGGCGTGGCCGGGATAAGCCTTTTTCATGGAAACGACGGCGATGCGATAACTGCAGCCCTCGGGCGGCAGCCAGAAATCGACGATCTCCGGAAATTGCTGG
>JBGPNG010000491.1:0-2631 GCA_041487395.1 Dongiaceae bacterium | reverse complement strand
GTGCCGGCCTGACGGCGATCCTCCTCGTCATCGGGGTCATGGACCTGCGCGCGATGGCTGTCGTGACGGCAGCCATCACCGTCGAGCGTCTCGCACCGGCCGGTGAGCGCGTCGCCCATGCCACCGGGGCCGTCGCCGTCGGGGCAGGGTTGTTTCTGATCGGGCGAGCAGCCGGGCTCGGATGACGCATCCCGCATGGTGCGCCGGAACTTCGCCCACCGTGGGCGCCTGGCACCATCCGCGTCGACGTGACCCGCATGTCTTCCGCTCCTGGCACATCCGCGACATCACGCGACAGGTAATGAATGGCCGCTTTTCGGGGAGAAGCGGAAGTTCGGAATCACAAGGCCGCAAGTCCGATTTTGACCAGAACCGGACATGGACCAGTTCGCAGCCCATATAGGGTGCTGGCCACAGCCAAGCCGATCTCTGCTACTGAAGGCCTCTGCCCGGCCGGACCTCGTCTCGAGGGAGATGTTCGACTAACTTAATAACTGGACCAAAGATTCGGGGGCTGGTCTGGCCCATATAGGGGCCGCGTCCCTCTCCCGAAGGCCGCAGCCACGCTATGCAACGGCCCAACTAAAATGACAACGCCGTTTCGAATGTAACAGCATCCATTGGGCATCAAACCCAAGGGAGCATAAGTCGGGAGATCACTCGTCATGACAACAAACATCTATCCGTCACAAGATGCGAGCAATCATGCGGAGAAAGCGAAACAACACTTCTACCGATTTCATCATCCCCACTTGCACCTTGCCCCAGTTTTTGGCGGTGACTGGTTTGCGCTCAAAGCCGAGGCGTTTGCCCGCTTCTTTGGTACGCCGGTGTTTCTCATCGGCCAAACTGCGGTGGTGGCCGTCTGGATTCTCATCAATGCTCTTGGCTTCCTATCGTTCGACATCTACCCATTCATCCTCCTCAACCTCGCGTTCAGCTTGCAGGCGGCTTATGCAGCGCCCCTGATTCTGCTGGCACAGACACGCCAGGCCGACCGGGACAAGGCTCATGCCTTAGCTGATGCAGAACATCGCGAGGACCTCCACCGTGCCAGCGAGGAGAGGCTGGCTCTGGCAGCTAAGCAGACGGCCCTACTGGTGGAAATGGTTCAGCAGAACACGCTTCTCACGGAAACAATCAAGTCTCTTGCGGAGCGCGTCGAGGCGCTGACGGTAGAGGTTCACAAGAGCGTCGTCACACCAAAAATCGTTTAACTCAGAGCGACCTAATGGGGTGGACGGACCCCAGGGACTCGCCATTTGACTCAGGATTCGCAACTCGGACTCGACTGCTGGGGGGTGTAGCCAAAAGGGCTAGGGACAGCTGGCCGGAGGGCAACAATGAGATCAAAAATAGTGGGCGCGACTTATGTCGCGCCCGAGAATCAATATTAATGGCTACAGATCTAGATGAGCCCTATCCATGCCGATGAATCGGATCAATCCAAGGAACGGTTACGGGCTTTTCGACCGGTTCGATGTCCAAATTTACAACTACCGCTTCGTTGTCGCTACGTACGAGGACGCATTCGAGCGTCTCCTCGGTCGAGGCATTGATTTCCTGATGTGGTACGTAGGGCGGCACATAAATGAAATCCCCTGGTCCGGCCTCGGCAACGTACTCCAGGCGCTCGCCCCAGCGCATCCTGGCTCGTCCTTTCACGACGTAGATAACGCTCTCAAGCGGGCCGTGGTGATGGGCGCCTGTCTTAGCGTTGGGGTTGATGCTGACCGTTCCCGCCCAGATCTTTTGGGCGCCTACCCGGGCAAAATTGATCGCTGCTGCCCGGTTCATACCCGGCGTCTGTGCGGTGTTCGCGTCGAGTGAGTTACCAGGGATCACCCTCACGCCATGGATCTTCCAATCGATCTCCTCAGACTTGCTCATGTGCACCTCCGATAGGGATTTGATCGCGTACTTGCCGCAGACGGGCTCCCGCTCGCGACGCCGCTGGTCGCCGTTCAGCGATCGAGGGCGAGGTTGTCGAGCGCATTCTGGACATCGTCCAGAATATCCGCAACGTTCTCGAGCCCAAGGTGGGGCTAAGGTTCGACGTGTATTTACAGCGTCAGACGCCGATCAGCAGCAGCGCGCCCCAGGCAATCAGCCCGATCCCGGCGATCCGGCCGATCGACCTGCCCGGTGGAAGCAGCTTCTCGACGAGGACGATGGCCGTCAGGCCGGCGAGGCGCGGCGACAAGTGGTCGCGCAGGCGGCAGCACCAACGATGCCTGACCTGTGCCTGTGGTGAGCGAGACGCGCGCGATCACCGCTGCATCACCGAAGGAAAAGCGCAAGAAGCGCAGCCCTTGCCGCACGGCGACCCCACGCTCCAAGAGGAAGGCGCGGATCTGATTGATGACACCGGTACGCTGGCTGACCAGACGCTCACGCACCCGGTGCAGCGCCTGCAAGTCCAATTGATCGGCGCTCTTCGCGGCCACGAACTTCATCGTCGGGCGCTGGACCGCCTCGGCGATCGCCTCCGCGTCGCGGAAGTCGTTCTTCTGTCCCTTCGAGTAGGCGCGCACGTACTTCGCCGGCATCAGCCGGGCATCGTGGCCAAGCAATTTGAGCCGGCGGCTGAGATGATGGGCCCCGACACAGGCCTCCATGCCGATCAGGCAG
>JBGPNG010000490.1:0-2632 GCA_041487395.1 Dongiaceae bacterium | reverse complement strand
TCTTGCCCGTGACCTCATCGCGCTCATACATCGGAAAATCGACGATCCAGCAGAAGCGGAACTCGCTTTCGTCGATCAGGCCCAGCTCCTGGCCCAGCTTGTTGCGCACGGTGCCGGCGAATTTCTCCGCCGGCCCCTTCTTGTCGCAGACGAAGAACAGGCTGTCGCCGTCCTTGAGCCGGGCGGCTTCGCGCAGGGAGGATATCCGCGGCGCATCCAGGTTCTTGGCAATCGGCCCCTTGCCGCCGCCGTCGGCAAAGACGATATAGCCGAGCCCCGCCGCCCCCTGCTCGCGTGCCCATTCGTTGAGCTTGTCGTAGAAGCTGCGCGCCCGGTCGCCGGTGCCCGGTGCCGGAATGGCCCGGACGATCGAACCGCCGACCACCGCCTTGGCGAAAATGCCGAAGCCCGAATCGCGAAAGATATCGCCGACATCCGTGACGATCAGCGGGTTGCGCAGATCCGGCTTGTCGGAGCCGTATTTTAGCATCGCGTCGTCGAAGGGTATGCGCGGGAAGGGCACCGGGCTCACGCGCCGGCTGCCCTTGAACTCATCGAACACGCCATGCAGGACCGGTTCGAGGGCTGCGAAGACGTCTTCCTGGGTGACGAAGGACATCTCGAAATCGAGCTGATAGAACTCGCCAGGCGAGCGGTCGGCACGACTATCCTCGTCGCGGAAACAAGGAGCTATCTGAAAATAGCGATCGAATCCGGCGATCATCAGGAGCTGCTTGAACTGCTGCGGCGCCTGGGGCAGGGCGTAGAACTTGCCGGGATGCATCCGGCTTGGCACCAGGAAATCGCGCGCGCCCTCGGGCGAGCTCGAGGTCAGGATGGGCGTTTGGAATTCGGTGAAACCCGAAGCCACCATGCGCCGGCGAATGCTGGCAATGACCTGAGAGCGCAGCAGAATATTGCGGTGGATGCGCTCCCGGCGCAGATCGAGGAAGCGATATGTCAGACGCAGATCCTCGCCGCTGTCCTCGTCGCTGTTGACCTGAAGCGGCAGCATCTCCGCGGCGGCCTGCAGACGGTATTCGTCGACCCTGAGCTCGATCTCGCCGGTCGGCAGTTTCGAATTGACCGTCTCGGCCGTGCGTTTCACCACGCGGCCCGTGACGGTGATGACGCTCTCCGGCCGCGCCGCCTCGATGTCGCGGAACAGCGCGCTCGATGTATCCACTACGCATTGGGTAATGCCGTAGTGATCGCGCAGATCGACGAACAGCAGATTGCCATGGTCGCGCTTGCGGTGAACCCAGCCCGAAAGCCGGACGGTTTGGCCGGCATCCGCCGGGCGAAGCTGGCCGCAGTTGTGCGTGCGGTAAGCGTGCATCGAAAGGTTCCCGAAAAGCCCGCCGCAAAAGGCATTTTTGCCTCGATCTTGTCAACCCTGGCCTTGGGGAATTGCCCATGCGGCGCCGGGTCTGTCCGGTTGGACCCGGCCCGAATCCCGTGTATAGCTGGCGGCGATGACCCTGATTGCCGAGAGCATAGCGCTGGCCGATTTCTGTCGGCGGCAGCGACAAGCCGGAGTCGTCGCCATCGACACCGAATTCATGCGCGACAAGACCTATTGGCCCCAACTCTGCCTGGTGCAGATCGCCGGGCCCCATGAGGCCGCAGCCATCGACACGCTGGCCCCGGGGATCGACTTGATGCCGCTCTTCGATCTCATGGCCGATGCCGATGTCACGAAGGTGTTTCACGCGGCGCGCCAGGATGTGGAAATCTTCTTTCATCTGACGGGCCGGATCCCAGCCCCGCTTGTCGATACCCAAGTCGCCGCCATGGTGTGCGGTTTCGGCGATTCCGTAAGCTACGAGAATCTAGCCGCCAAGCTGGCAGGGGCGCGGATCGACAAGAGTTCGCGATTCACCGATTGGGCCCAGCGGCCGCTGACCGACCGGCAACTGCAATACGCGCTTTCCGACGTCACTCATCTGCGTCTGGCCTATGAGCATCTCCAACGCCGACTTGCCAAGACCGGGCGCACCGAATGGGTAGCCGAGGAAATGGCCGTGTTGACGAATCCGGCAACCTATCGCCTGGAGCCGCAGGAGGCCTGGCGGCGGATCAAATTCCGCAACGACAAGCCGCGCGCGCTGGCCATCCTGCGCGACATTGCCGCCTGGCGCGAGGAGGAGGCGCAGCGTCGCGATCTGCCGCGCGGGCGCATCCTCAGGGACGAAACGCTCTGCGAGATTGCGGCCCATGGGCCGCGCAATGTCGACGAGCTTGCGCGCTGTCGCGGTCTTTCGCGGGGCCTGGCCGAGAACAAACAGGGCCAGGCAATCTTGGCTGCGGTCAAGCGCGGCCTGGACCTGCCTGCCGATCAATTGCCCCCAGTGCCTCCCCGCCGCGATCTGCCGGCGGGGTTGGGGCCGGTGGTCGAACTGCTGCGCGTGTTGCTGAAGATGCGCTGCGAGGATCACGAAGTGGCGCAAAAGCTGGTGGCCAGCGCCGACGATCTCGAACTCATCGCCGCCGACGATGAGGCCGATGTGGCCGCCATGTCCGGTTGGCGCCGCGAGATATTCGGCGGCGATGCCCTCGCTCTCAAACATGGCCGGCTGGCGCTCACCACCGTCGGCCGGCGGGTGAAGGTGGTGTCGCTCGGCGGCTAACT
>JBGPNG010000489.1:0-2634 GCA_041487395.1 Dongiaceae bacterium | reverse complement strand
CCCGCGCGCGGAAATAGCTCGCCGTCACCCGCGCGATCTCGGCGCTGTTGCGCTCGCCAACCCGGCTGAGGGCAAGCAGCAGGCCGACGACTGCCTCCTCTCCGGCGAGGCGGTAGTAGACGCGCTTGCCCTCGCGCCTGCCCTCGACGAGCGCTGCGCGGCGAAGAAGCTGCAAGTGCCGGGACGTGTTCGCCAACGTCAGGCCGGCCCGCGCCGCCAAATCCTCTACGTTGCGCTCGCCCTGGCCGAGATGTTCGAGCAGTTCGAGGCGATGCGCGTGACCGAGCGCCTGCGCGATCTCGGCGAGGCTGGCGAATACGTGCTGTTTCGGACCGAGGCTTGACATCTTTTCTATCTGGGATCAATCCTTAGATTGATTGAACAGGGGAGCCGCCCGCCTTTGCTGCGTTCCAAGTAAAAGCCTTGTTCCTTATCTCCTCTATTTCTCTCTGTTGAAAAATAGATACTTGGCCAAAGCCGCAGCGGCGAGGACCAGGACGACGACGGCGAGTACGCCCCAGAGGCCCATACCCCACATCATTCCACTGCCCATGCCGCCCATCATTCCTTGCATCACCCAGTCCTCGTAATAGTCAGAGTACTATACCGCCGCGCCCAAATAAAGGCCGCAGTTGGTATTACGATCCATTGCAGAGCAGGCGACAGGCCGGTGCCCAGCGGGGGTAATCGCGGCATCAACTCCGAATATGTCCAGGTGTGAAGCACTTCGACGTTCCGGTATTCGCTGAATACGGTGTAGCCAAGCCCGATCGTGAGGGTAAGCAGGGCAACGCGCACAAAGCCCCTGTTCGGCCAGGCGCGGTCCCCGGCGATCACCACAGCCGCAGCCAGCGAGGTGAGCGCAATCAGCACATCGCCTATCGTGCAGTGAACGACGGCGAACGCAATCTGCCCCCTTGAGCCCGGCTGCCCGATTGTGTAGAGCGGCAGATGCGCGGGTTCCCACAGCAGTTCGAGGGCCGTGGTTGCGGTCAGATACGCGCGCAGCACCGCGAGCCAGTTGGCCGCGCCCGCCTCACGAGGATGGCTCACCAGAGCACCTATTCCCGACCACCGCGTGCGAACTCCGACCGATGCAAATACCTTCCCCCTTCTCCGCGAAATGCCTGTCACTCCGACCCCGGCGGCGCGACCTTTCCGTTGTAAATCTCCGGGGGTCGCGGCCCTCTCTCGACCTTCCCCGCAAGACTGTGAATATGTGCAGCTTCGGAGCGCGAGGATCATCACCCGGCCGTGTCAGGCCCAGCGGCTAACCCTTCTTCTCCGGTTGGGGTGCCAAGGTCGGACCCGGCTGCATGTGGCTTTCCATCATGTGATTGCAGTTCTCCATCATCCGGCTCATCTGCTGCATCATATTCACCGTCATAGGCGTGTTGGCGTTCTCCATCATGCTGCTCGGAGGCGACGACGGCATTTGTTGCTGATCCTCGGCATAGGCCGCTAACGCGAAACCGGCGATCAGCACGGAAGACGCGACAATGATCCTGAGGCGGGGCATGGCTTCCTCCAAGATGTTGCATATTGGCAGATCAATCAGTAGATTGATTGACTGTTAGCCATCGGTCAAGGCTCCCGATGGCCCGCGCTCCTGGGAGGTCCGAATGATCCTGAGTCAATTCCTCCATACCGACCCCGTTGCGATCTCCTACCTGTTCGGCTGCGGCGGGCACGCCACCTGCGCCGTGCTGGACCCCTTGGGCGACGTCGAACCATACCTCCGTGTCGCCGACGAGACTGGTATGCGTATCCGGTTTGTGGTCGATACCCATGTCCATGCCGATCACCGTTCGGCCGGCCGCGCTCTCGCCGCCGAGGCGGGTGCCGAATACGTCCTCCACGCGGGAGCCGAGGTCGCTTTCCCATTCCACGCCGTGAACGATGGCGACCGCCTGCCGCTCGGGAACGTCGTGGTCGATGTCCTGCATACCCCCGGCCACACGCCGGAGCATATCTGTCTCATGGTCACCGATCGCACGCGCGCCGACGAGCCGTGGTTTGTGCTGACCGGCCACACGCTGATGGTCGGCGATGTCGGGCCGACCGAACTGGCCGCCGACGCGGCGGACGGCGCCCGCACGCTGTTCGCCAGCCTGCAATCCCTGAAGAGGCTGCCCGACCATATCGAGGTGCTTCCGGGTGCCTATGCAGGGTCGGTGTGCGGTCGCCGTTTGAGCGGCAACCCGTCCTCCACCATCGGGTTCGAGCGGCGGCACAATGCCGCGTTCAGCGTCGACGCGGCGGACGCGTTCGTCGCCTTCATGTTGACGGATATCCCGCCCTCGCCGGTCGGGGCAGCGAAATTGCGGGCCTGGAACAGCGGGCGTCACGCCGCCGCAGCCGAATAATCGGCGATGGCCGACGCCGCCAATACCGCGTCGATCAGCGAGCCCCGGATCGCGCTCGGGCTGCGCGAGAACTGGCAGCAATTCGCGCTGCTGATGCTGATCAACGCCTTCGTCGGCGGCATGGTGGGACTCGAACGCACACTGGTGCCGCTGATTGGCAGCGAAACTTTCCAGCTTGCTTCCACCGCTGCAATCACCTCGTTCATCGTCACCTTCGGCATTGTCAAGGCGGTCACCAACCTCGTCTCCGGCCAGCTTGCCGACACCT
>JBGPNG010000488.1:0-2637 GCA_041487395.1 Dongiaceae bacterium | reverse complement strand
GCGCCTTCGAGAGCCTGGGCCGGAATTCGCCAGAGGATGCCGGGCGCCAGCGCGACCAAGGCGCAGGCGGCACTTAGCGCCGCAAGATGCCCCGCCAATCGCAGGCACCCGGACGCATCCGACAGGCGGCGCATCTCGCGCGTCTCCGGGCGGTTCACGGGCGCCTGGCGATAGGGCGCATCCTCGATCATGCGTGGATTATACAACACGCGCAGCGAAGTTGCGCGGGTCGGGCTTCCCATACTAACGTTGCGCGCGGGACAAGGGAGAGATCATGCTGCGCAACGACATTCGCCACGCTCGCGTCGATCTGGCGGCCGCCTATCGGCTGGCCAACCGTTTCGGCCTCAATGAAGGGATCGATAATCATTTCACATTCATGCTGCCGGGCAGCCGCGATCGCTTCCTGCTAAACGCTTTCGGCCTGCATTGGTCCGAGATAACGGCAAGCAATCTGCTGGTGGTCGACGCCACGGGGAAGGTCGTGGAGGGGGAGGGCGAGGCGGAGACCACGGCCGTGTGCATCCACGCGCCCATCCATATGACAAATGAGCGGGCCGCGTGCATCATGCATACCCACATGCCTTACGCCACGGCTCTCTCCATGCTCGAGGGCGGCCGGCTTGAGCCGGCGAGCCAAAATGCGTTGCGCTACTACGATCAGGTTGCCTATGACGATGATTATCAGGGCCTGGCCATGCAGGCGGGCGAAGGCGAACGCCTATGCGCGATCCTGGGCGAGAAGCGCATATTGGTGATGGCCAATCACGGGATCACGGTGGTTGGGCGCACGGTGGCCGAAGCATTCGACGATCTGTATTTCTTCGAGCGGTCCTGCCTCGTCCAGTTCATCGCCATGCAGAGCGGCCGGCCGATCAAGAATGTCCCGACCCAAGTCGCCCAATCGACGTTTCGCGAGGTCGATTTCGCGAAATATGCGGGCAAGCATTTCGATGCGTTGAAGCGGATACTCGATCGCGAGGAGCCCGACTACGCACATTGAGGGAGGCGGATCCTATGGTGTTGAGCGAATCCCAAAGGGACCAATTCTGGCGCGATGGCTATCTCATCGTCGAAGGCGCCATCGCACCGCAGCAACTTGCCGCCCTCAATCGTCAGCTCGACACCTGGATCGAAGAAAGCCGAAGCCAGGTTGGTAATTTCGGCAGCACCATCGACGGCAAGGCGCGCTTCGATGTCGAACCCAGCCATTCGGCCGAGCGGCCGCGGCTGCGCCGGGTCAGCAATCCGATCGAAATCTCCGAAGCCTATCGCGACGCGCTGGTAAACGGCCGCTTCGTCGACATGGTGGCCGATCTGATCGGGCCCGACGTCAAATTCCATCATTGCAAGCTGAACGTGAAACTGCCGCGCAGCGAGCAAAAGGTCGGCTGGCACCAGGATCATCCCTATGACCCCCACACCAATGACGATGTCGTGGTGGCGCTGGTGATGCTGAACGATGTGACCCTGGAGAACGGTTGCCTGAAGGTGGTGCCGGGATCGCACCGCGGCGAGAAGCTGAGCCTCTATCGCAACGACAAATATGTCGGCGAGATCGCGCCGGAGCGCTTTGCCGAGATCGAGCGCCGCGCCGTGCCGATCGTCGCCAAGGCGGGCAGCGTCTGCCTGCAGCACACCTGGATGATTCATGGATCCGGCGCCAACCGCACGGACCAACCGCGCAACCTTTTGATCTGCGACTACACGGCGGCCGATGCGGTGCCGCTGGGTCCGCCGGCGGTGCCGAGCAGCCTGACCGGCATGATCGTGCGCGGCAAGCCCACCCGCTTTGCCCGTTTGAAGGCCCAGGTGATCGAGTTGCCGACCCCCTATGCGGAGGATTCGTTTTTCGGCCTTCAGGCGAAGGCAACCGCGGCCGAATAGGGAATCGTCCAATGCGCCATGCAAGCCGGTGGATCCCCAGCCTGGCGACTCTCGGCACACTCGCCGGATTGTGGGCGGCGGCGCCGGCCTCGGCGGATGGCGCCCTTACGGCCACGCGGATCAGTCAGCTCTATCGAGTCTACTACAACTACGGCGTCGCCGAATATTGCGGCTTCATCACCTATGAAGTGAACGACGGTTATGTTCGTCAGCTACGCTATCTGCTGCTGACGGCCGATATCGACAAGGAGACCGAGCGGCGTATTCGCATCAGTGGCTCGGTCGAGGCTGACTATCAATTCGACAATCACGGCCTGGGCGGATTTCGGCGCTGGTGCGCCACCGACGGACGGGAGGCCGAGCGCGAGTTCCTGACGTTCCGCGATCTTGAACTTTCGAAAACGGCGCCCTGAGCGCCGATCACGTCGCGGCTGCGAGTACCTTGCCCAAGGCCTCGAACGGCAGCAGCACGCAGTCCCGTCGGCTCTTGACCCGATGAACGGGCGCGAAGATGGCGAGGGTCGACCACTCGCCGGCCGGTGCTGGCGCGCCATCCCTCAGGATCGCGGCGATGGCCGCCGACGCCTGCGCGAGTTCGCCTTTTCTCTTGCCCGGCGCTTGGCTAGCGATGGTTTCGGCCGCGGCCTCGCAAAGCAGGCATCCGCGGATTTGATGGCCGACGGCGACGACTCGCTCACCGTCCATCTTCAAGTCGATAGTGACACGATCGCCGCAGAGCGGGTTGTCGAG
>JBGPNG010000487.1:0-2650 GCA_041487395.1 Dongiaceae bacterium | reverse complement strand
CAATGAAATTCTGCGAGGAGCACATCCGGCTGTCGTCGGATGCGAGAAACAGCACCATGCGCGCGATATCCGGCGCCTGGAGCCGATCCTTCAGGCATTGGCGTTCGTCGATCTGCCGCTCGCCCGCCGAATCCAACCACAATTTCATTTGCCGCTCGGTCATCACCCAGCCCGGCAGCATGCAATTGACCCGGATGTTCTCGGGCCCCAATTCACGGGCGAGCGCGCGGGTCAAGCCCGTGACCGCCGCTTTGGCGGTCACATAGGCCGGACCATCGCCGTCGCCGACCAGCCAGGTGATGGAGCCGAAATTGACGATCGAGCCGCCGCCCGCGTCCCGCATCTGCGGCCGCACGGCCTGGGCGGCGAAAAACTGATGGCGCAGGTTCACCGCCATGCGGTCGTCCCAATATTCGACCGTCACATCCGATGTGCGATGGCGGTCGTCGTTGCCGGCATTGTTGACCAGCACGCGGATGGGACCATGCATGTCGCGTGTCGCGGCGATCGCCCGGCGCAAATCTTCGATGCGCCGCAGGTCGCAGGGGATGAAATCCGGCGGTCGCTGCCCGTTGGCGGCGATGCGGGCAACCAGCGCGCGGGATGGCTCTTCGGCCAGGTCGACGAAGGTGACGCGCGAGCCTTGCGCCGAAAAATGCTCGACCAGGCTTTCGCCGATACCGCTGCCCCCGCCCGTAATGAAGACAACGCGGTCTTTCAGGCTCGGGTAGATGGCCGCGTTGTCGATGTCGCCCTTCACGCGGACCTCAATGGGAATGCCGGGGCACGGCGGCGCCGCGCTTGCCCACCAGGAAATCGAGATCGCAACCGCGATCCGCCTGCAGCACATGGTCGATGTAGAGCCGCTGATAGCCGCTGGCCATTGTCGGCGCCGGCGCCGACCATGCCTTGTGCCGGCGCGCCAGCTCTGCCTCGTCCACGCGCAGATGCAGGCCCCGGCCGGCAACGTCGAGTTCGATCGGGTCGCCGTCGCGCACCAAGGCGAGCGGCCCGCCGAGGGCCGCTTCCGGTGCCGTGTGCAAAACCACCGTGCCATAAGCCGTGCCGCTCATCCGGGCATCGGAAATCCGGACCATGTCGCTGACACCCTTTTTCAGCAGCTTGGCCGGCAGGGGCATGTTGCCGACCTCGGCCATGCCGGGATAGCCTTTGGGCCCGCAGTTTTTCAACACCATGACCGAGCTTGCGTCGATGTCGAGATCGCGGTCGTCGACCCGCGCGTGATAATGCTCGATGTTCTCGAACACCACCGCCTTGCCGCGATGCTGCATCAGCGCCGGCGTGGCCGCCGAGGGTTTCAGAACCGCGCCATTGGGCGCCAGATTGCCGCGCAGGACGGCGATGCCACCTTGTTCGGTGAGCGGCCGATTCAAGGGGCGGATGACTTCGGTGTCGTAGTTCGGCGCCTCGCGGCAGATTTCGCCGATGGTCTCACCCGAGACCGTCAGCGCATCGCGATGCAGCCGTCCTGTTTCCGCCAAGGCGCGCAGCACGGCCCGGAGGCCGCCGGCATAGTAGAAATCCTCCATCAGGAAGCGGCCCGAGGGCATCAGATCGACGATGGTCGGGATGTCGCGGCCCAACCGATCCCAGTCCTCCAGCGAAAGATCGACGCCCAGACGCCCGGCGATGGCGATCAGATGGATCACCGCATTGGTGGAGCCGCCGATGGCGCCGTTGACCCGGATGGCGTTCTCGAACGCCTGGCGGGTGAGGATCCGCGACATGCGGATATCCTGATTCACCAACTCGACGATGCGCCGACCGGCCATATGGGCCAGCACCCGGCGGCGCGAATCGACTGCCGGGATCGCCGCATTGTCCGGCATACCGATGCCGAGCGCTTCCACCATGCTGGCCATGGTCGAGGCGGTGCCCATGGTCATGCAGCTGCCCGCCGACCGACTTTGGCCCTGCTCGGCGGCGACGAAATCCTCCACCGTGATCTTGCCGGCCTTGAGTTCCTCGAAGACGCGCCAGACGTGCGTGCCAGAACCGATGGCCTGGCCGCGGAAATTGCCGTTCAGCATCGGTCCGCCGGAAACAGCGATGGCCGGCAGATCGCAGCTCGCCGCCCCCATCAACAGGGCGGGCGTGGTCTTGTCGCAACCGACCAGCAGCACGACGCCGTCGATGGGATTGGCGCGGATCGATTCCTCCACATCCATGCTGGCGAGATTGCGGAACAGCATGGCCGTGGGGCGCAGATTGGATTCGCCCAGGGACATGACGGGAAATTCCAGCGGGAATCCCCCCATCTCATAGACGCCGCGCTTCACATGTTCGGCGATGTCGCGCAGATGCGCATTGCAGGGCGTCAGTTCGGACCAGGTGTTGCAAATGCCGATGACGGGGCGCCCGTCGAAGAGATGCCCCGGCAGACCCTGGTTCTTCATCCAGCTGCGATGCAGGAAGGCGTTCTTGCCGGTGCCGCCGAACCATTCGCTGGAACGAAGCTTGCGCGACTTGCCGGACAATCGAGCCTCCCTTGATGTTCGGTATAGCCGAACACTGTTTCTTATTGCTATCCTATGCCGTCATTTTAGCGCGAGTCAACGAAGGCGGCTCGCGGAAGGTGGGTGGCATGGCGGAAGCCGGCAAAGATCGGTCCGAGGCGGGGAAGCGCTAT
>JBGPNG010000486.1:0-2651 GCA_041487395.1 Dongiaceae bacterium | reverse complement strand
GGGGAATTCCGCGAGCGGGACCTGACCCGAAGCCTTCACCCCATCGAGCACGGCGATGGCCGTGGCAAGCGCGAAAGCCAACTCCTGCACCGGCGTCGCCCCTGCCTCCTGCAAATGATAGGAGCAGACATTGGTCGGATTCCATTTCGGCACCGCGCGATAGGCGAACGCGATGACGTCGACGGCGAGCCGCAGGCTGGGTGCCGGCGGAAAGATATAAGTGCCGCGCGAAAGGTATTCCTTGACGATGTCGTTCTGCACCGTGCCGGAAAGCTCAGCCCGCGCCACGCCCTGCTTCTCCGCCGCGGCGATGTAGAGGGCGAACAGCCAGGGCGCCGTCGCATTGATCGTCATGGAAGTGTTCATGCGGGCGAGCGGCAGGCCTTCGAAGAGCCGGCTCATGTCGCCAAGATGCGCGATCGGAACGCCGACCTTGCCGACTTCGCCGCGAGCGAGCGGATGGTCGGCGTCATAGCCGGTCTGTGTCGGCAGATCGAAAGCCACGGACAGCCCCGTCTGCCCGCGCGCCAGATTGGTGCGATAGAGCGCATTGGATGCCGCGGCCGAGCTATGTCCCGAATATGTCCGGAACAGCCAGGGCCGATCTGTTTTAGCGCCTCGCTCTGCGATCCGCTCGGTCATGCCTATCTCGACCGAAGTCTATCGGCGGTCTTGCTGCGGTGCAACAATTGCCCGGTCTGGGGCTGCGGGGCTTGCGGATTTTCGTCCCGGAACTAGGCGGCGGCGAAGGCACGGTTGAGGTCGGCCTCCAGATCGACGGGATCCTCCAGCCACACCGAGAGGCGCACCATGCCGCCAGTGATTCCCTGCTGCGCGCGGATTTCCGGCGTGAGTCTTTGATGCGTCGTCGTGGCGGGATGGGTCGCAAGGCTCTTCGTGTCGCCGAGATTGTTGGAAATCACCACCAGCTTGAGGGCATTGAGGAAACGGAAGGCGGCCGCCTTGCCCCCAGTCAGTTCAAAGGTCACCAGTGTTCCGCCGGCGCTCATCTGGGCCATGGCAAGGGCATGCTGGGGATGGCTGGGCAAGCCCGGGTAAAGCAGATTGGTCAGCTTCGCCTGGCGCGACAGGAAATTCGCGATGCGCGCCGCATTGGCGCAATGACGCGCGACGCGCAGTTCCAAGGTCTCGAGCCCCTTCAACAAAATCCAGGCATTCATCGGACTGAGGGCCGGGCCGGTGTGGCGCAGGAAAGGCTGGAGCTGCTGCTCGACATAGCTGCGGGTGCCGAGAACGACGCCGCCCAGCGCGCGGCCCTGCCCATCGATATGCTTGGTCGCCGAATAGACGATGACGTCGGCACCGAGTTCCAGCGGCCGCTGCAGCAGGGGCGTGGCAAAGACATTGTCGACGATCAGCTTGGCGCCCGCGGCATGAGTCAATTTTGCCACCCGGGCCACATCGACGATGCGCAGGCCCGGGTTCGAGGGCGATTCGATGAACACCGCCGCCGTCTTCTTGGCCAGTGCCGCTTTCCATTGCACCAGGTCGCGGCCGTCGACGAACACCGTCTCGACGCCGAAGCGCGGCAGGATTTCCGCCAGGATGAATTGGCAGGAGCCGAATAGCGCATCCGACGACACGACCCGGTCGCCGGCCTTGATGAGACTCATCAGTGCCGCGAAGACGGCGGCCATGCCGGTCGCCGTCGCGCGCGCGGCTTCCGTGCCTTCGAGCAGCGCCATGCGCTGCTCGAACATTTGCACTGTCGGGTTGCCGAAACGCGAATAGACGAAGCGCGGCTTGGTATTGGCGAAGGCGGCCTCGGCTTCCTCGGCCGAGCCATAGACATAGCCGGAGGTCATGAAAATGGCTTCGCAGGTCTCGCTGAACTGCGAGCGCAGCACCCCGCCCTGCACCAGCTTGGTGGCAAGCCGCCAATCGCTGGTCGAGGAGGCGGCCTTGTCCGATGGCGGGCGGCCCCGATCCGACGGCGATTTTTCCGGCGGCAATTTTCTGCCTGACGATGTTTTCTTGCTGCTCATGATCCCGGCCGCTCCCACTCTATCGTCGCGTCCGTCGCCTCGGACGGATGGCGCATTCAACCGGCTCGACCGATGGGCAAAAACAAAAACCCCGGCCGCAGAGCCGGGGTCCCAATATGACCACCGACCTTTTAGCGGGCTTTTTTAACGTGGCCGCAAGCCGGTCGGCTCAAATCACCACGACTATCGGAGAATAAGGAGCCCGGCGCCACGGGTCAAGCGGACTGGGCGCAGCCGCCGCGCCTCCCGCCAGACGAGGGGAAAGGCAGGGAAGCGCGGGGCTTGCTGGCCGGGTAGCGGACTTGGCAGCCCGCCATCCGACCGCCGGGAGCGCATTGGCCTTAGGCAATTCGACATCAGGGTCGATGCCTTATGCGCATCCTCACAACGCCCCCGGGCCGATCTTATTCCGCCATGAATCGAGTTCTGCCGCGTGGCCGGGAGAGCGGCGCGATTCGATGTTGCAACGCAGCAGGAATCGCCTTGATTTCCGCTGAATTTCGCAAATCTCTGTAATTTTATTACCAAAATAAGGAGAGCAGAACAATTTCCGCACAGTGTGCATTGCAACCTGAGCAGTTGCAGTAATAGAGTTATTGCCGCCGGCGGGGCTGATCGAAGCCGGGACGGGCGAAACGGAGGTAG
>JBGPNG010000485.1:0-2658 GCA_041487395.1 Dongiaceae bacterium | reverse complement strand
GAGCAACGTCAAAGCCACAGAGCGGCACGATCGCGTACTGGAATTATTAACGGCTGTCGGTTTAGCCGATCGCGCGAAGCACCAGCCCGATCAGATGAGCGGCGGCGAACAGCAGCGCGTCGCGATCGCGCGCGCGATCGTGGGGAATGCATCTGCAATCCTTGCCGACGAGCCGACCGCCGCGCTGGACAGCGAGAACGGCCGCGCGATCATGCAGGTGCTGGCCGAGATCGCCAGGGATCCATCGCGCGGGGTGTTGGTCGTCACGCACGACCCGCGTATATTGCCGTTCGCCAATCGAATTGTTCGTATCGAAGACGGGCGCATCGTCGGCGAGGAACGGGGCGGCGCCGAGTCAACAAACACGCGAGGTGATTGTGAGGTTCATGGTGACGCGGAATAGAAAGATATCGCTCCTGGCTGCCGTATGCCTGATCGGTCTTGGCACGGCGCTCGCAACGCTCATGCCGAGCATCCGGGCTGAAGAAGCGGCACGCGCGCCGGCGGCCGACGCACTGGACGACAAGCGTTGGCAAGCGGTGGCGCCTGGCCGGGTCGAGCCCCGCTCGGGGGAAATCAGGATTGCGTCGCCTGTCGTTGGCCGCATCGATGAAGTGCTGGTCAAGGCCAATGACAAGGTGTTCGCAGGCGAGCTGCTGGTGCGTCTCGATGACGACGAAGCCCGGGCGCGCCTCGCCACGGCGGAAGCACAGGTCGCGCTGCGCAAGCGCGTGCGCAACGATCAATCCGCGTCAAGCCGGGCAACGGAACGACGCAAGGCCGAGGATGCGGTTGCCGAGGCCGCGAGGGCGGTGTTCGATGCGCAAGCGGCGGCCGACAAGGCCGCAGCAGCAAGGCGGGCCGGCGGCGGTTCGGATGCCGCCCTCGATGCGGCCCGCTCGACATTGTCGAAGGCGCAGGATCGCGCCAAGCAGGAGAAGGCCGACCTTCGCAGGAAAGAGGCCGACACGGGCACTCCGCTGCCGAGCCAGGCGGAAGGCCAGCTCAATGTCGCGCGCACCGAATTGATGGTTGCCGAGGCGGCCATCGATAACATGGCGATCCGTACGCCGATTGCCGCGACGGTGCTGCAGGTCAATGCCAGGCCAGGTGAACTGGCGACGCCGTCCGCGGCGCAGCCGCTGGTGTTGCTCGGCGATATCTCGGCTCTGCGCGTGCGCGCGGAACTGGATGAACGCGACTATGGAGAAATCAAGATAGGGCAACAAGTCCTGGTGCGTGCGGAAGCCTTTCGCGGACGCGAGTTCGCAGGAAAAGTTTCCTCCATCGCTCCAATCGTTGAGCCGGGACGCATCAGCGCGCGTGGCCAACGCAACCTCACCGATGTCAATGTCGTGGAAGTGCTCGTCGATCTGGCCGACCCCGGTCCGCTCGCGGTCGGGATGAAAGTCGATGTGTATTTCCGCTACGACAGCCCTCAAAAGAATTGAGGACAGCGGCTTCGTCAAAGTCGTGTCTGAAGACGCGGGCTGACGCAACTCCCCGCTGATCCCGGCGCCTGCTATGCGCATCCATTATCCGCGGCGAGGTCGACGCCCTGCCGGCATGTTCGATCGCGGACTTCTATTTCTCTTTCGATTCCGGAAGGCCGGTGCCGCCACTCCCACCAGGCTGCCTGCCGGTTCCAGGGCCGCGCATACGCGTTGCCTCGAATTCGGTCACGACCACGACACCCGGGACCGGCTCCTCGATCACATCGACGATGACCGTTTCGCTTACGATCTGGCTCGCCCGCTCGGGCGCTCCGGCCTTTCGGGGAGCGGCCTTCTTTGCCGCTGAGCGCTTTGACTTGGCCTTGGTCGGCCTCTTGGGGCTCGCCTTGGCAGCGCGCTGTTTGGCTGCCTTCTTCGGCGCGGATTTTGCCCGTTTTGACGACTTTCCACGCTTTGGCGACTTTGCTCTGCGTACCGCCGCACGCTTCTTTCGTTTTGCCATGATACACCCTCTGTTGTGATAGAACGCCCGCAATGGACACGGCTAGGTAGTATCGGCAAAGCATCAGACAAAGCAAGGCGGGATCAGGCCATCGGCGGGAATTCACGACCGCCGACGCCCTCGCTTCAACGCGGCGGGATTCCGGCCGAGCCGCCGCTCTTCGCGCGCGCGTCGTCCATCAGCTTCAGGAGCCGTGGCGGCGACATCGGCAGCGACTGAGGCCGGATGCCGATGGCGGCTCCGATCGCGTTGGCGATGGCCGCCATGGTCGGCACGACCGGCACCTCGCCGACGCCGCGCAATCCGTAAGGGTGCTTCGGGTTCGGAACCTCGACAATCTCGGTGCCGATCATCGGAACGTCGGACGCGACCGGCATGCGATAATCAAGGAAGCTTGCGTTCTGCAGCCGCCCATCCTCGCCGTAGCAGTATTCCTCGTTGAGCGCCCAGCCGATACCCTGCACCGCGCCGCCCTGGTATTGGCCCTCGACCTGGAGCGGATGGATCGCCTTGCCGGCATCCTCGACCACCGTATAGCGCTTGATATCGACGCGCCCGGTTTCCTTGTCGACCTCGACATCGACGATATGCAGCCCGAAGCCGGGGCCGGCGCCGGTGACGTTCATCTCGGAGTGGCCGGCGATGGCGCCATGGGTCGCCATCGTCTTGGCGGCGATCTGCGCAATCGTCATCGGTTCGAAG
>JBGPNG010000484.1:0-2661 GCA_041487395.1 Dongiaceae bacterium | reverse complement strand
GTCACGCCCATCGTCGCCTCGTTTGAATCGATATGTCTTCAGGCAGGTTTCACTTGATTGAGCCGCAATTGGCAAGGCTATTCTTTGCAATCGTCATGCCCCGTGCCTTGTCACGGGCATGGTGCGAGGCGAACTTATCGACGCCGTCATGCCCGGGATCGGCCACCGGCCGAGGCCCCGCGCAACTCCCACCCTCACCCCGACCCTCTCCCTCCCGCGACGGGAGGGCGAGGGAGAATAATGGATCGCCTCTCCCTCATTCTTCATGGAGGAGAGGACGGGTGAGGGGGATCCAACCGGCTTCCCATCTTGTCATGTCCGTTGCCAACCACGGGCGTGACGCAAGGCGAGCCGAACCAATCACGGAAAATCGTCGCCCGTCCAATGAATCCCTGCCAAGGATCTGAGTGCAAATAGCCGCTGCGCTTCGACTGCCCCTCTCCTGCACCGTGTTCAGACCGGAGACATCGTTAACAGGTGTACGGAGACATGGTTGACACTTTTGGCATTTGGAAAGGCTTTTCGGAGCTGTGCCATGCCGTGGTCGGAGGTGTCTGTCATGTCGTTGCGAGAAGAGTTTGTTTGTCTGGCCAGGCAGGAGGGGTCGAACCTGCGTGAGCTGTGTCGGCGCTATGGGATCAGTGCGCCGACGGCGTATAAGTGGCTGGCCCGTTATGCGGGGCAAGGCCGCGCGGGTCTGGCCGATCGCTCGCGCCGGCCGCATGGCTCGCCCTGGCGCACGCCACGCGGTATCGAGGCTGAGGTACTCGAGGTTCGCGACGCTCATCCGGCATGGGGCGGACGCAAGATCGGCCATCGATTGATGGCCCTGGGGCGCACGGGTGTGCCGGCTGTTTCGACGATCACCGAGATCCTGCGCCGGCACGGCCGGTTGAATGCGGACGAGAGCGAGAAGCGCGGTGCGTTCCAGCGCTTTGAGCGACCCGCGGCGAACGATCTGTGGCAGATGGACTACAAGGGTCACTTCGCCACCGCGGCCGGGCGCTGCCATCCGCTGACCGTGCTCGATGATCACTCCCGCTTCTCGCTTTGCCTGGCGGCCTGCGCCGACGAGCGAACGCAGACCGTGCGCGGCCATCTGCACAAGGCCTTCCAGCGCTTCGGACTGCCCCGCCAGATCATCACCGACAATGGTTCGCCCTGGGGCGATGGACCCGAACATCCCTATACCCCGCTGGGCGCCTGGCTGATCCGCCTGGGCATCGCCATCAGCCATAGCCGGCCCTATCACCCCCAGACCATGGGCAAGGACGAGCGCTTCCATGCCAGCCTCAAGGCCGAAGTGTTGCGTGGACGTTTCTTCCGCGACAACGAGGATTGCCAAAGCGCCTTCGAGCACTGGCGCCACATCTACAACCACATCCGCCCGCACGAAGGCATCGCCATGGCAACCCCGGCCAGCCGCTATCAGCCAAGCCCTCGATCGATGCCTCAATACCTGCCCCCGATCGACTACGCGCCCCATGACCTGGTGCGCAAAGTCCAGCAGCAGGGATGGATCACCTTCAAGGGGCACGACATCAAGCTGCCCAAGGCCTTCGCGGGAAATCCCGTCGCCTTGCGGCCAACCGATCAAGATGGACTCTGGGAGGTCTTCTTCTGTGCCCAGCGGATCGCGCAAGTCGACTTGCGCGATCCGCTGCACAATACTCAACGTGTCAACCATGTCCCCGAACGCCCGTAAACCCTCTCTCCGGTCTGAACAGAGGGAGAGGGTCGGGGTGAGGGTGGCGGCACTCGCCCTTCTCGCCCTTGCCGGCTGCGCCGATTTAGGGCTCGGTCCCACCACCGATACCGCGCCGAAGGAATGCCCGCGCGATCTATCCTTCGTGAAATCGCAGCTCGTCACCCCTTATCCGGAGCTCGACGCCTACATGGGCGAGGGTGTGTTGGAAAGCACTCTGCACAAGCCGATCGACGATTCGATCGCGCGCGGCGGCGGAATCGAGCGTTCGATCAAAGTCGTCGCGGAACAGGTGCAAGCGTTGAAAAACGAGTTGGCCAATGCCGATCAGATTCGGGCCCAGGATAGACAGGCCGGCATGACGGACAAATCGATCGATCTATATTTATCCAGCGTGCAGGACGGCATCACCATCAACCAGGCCTTCCTCGACGCCGCCAAATGCCGCCAAGCCCAGCAGCAATCCCAGCAATAGGAACAAACGGCATAAGCGGGGCAGAATCCGGCCCGAAATGCGGCAAAACCGCGTCGATTTCGGGGTCATTGTTGCATCGCAGCAACAGGGGCCTGCGACAAATTATCCTTTTCAAAGGAATAGGAGATTCTTTCTTGAACCCTTGCAGATTCGCCCCGATATTGTGCACTGCGTTATCGCGGTTTTGCCGCGCGACGCTTGCGCCCGTTGGGCGTTTCCTCCCAGAACTCAAGGCCGTCCTTCGGGACGGCCTTTTTTTGCTTGAGCGCCGGGCGTCCGCAAGTTCGCTCCCCTGCTTCGACAGGCTCAGCATGAGGGCGAACCCTAACGGCCTCGTCCTGAGCCTGTCGAAGGAGAGGCCGGCAAAGCGGGTCTACCCCGGCGGCAGGCTGCCATCGCCGGAGCCGAGCAGGCGCTGCATGACTACCGTATCGACCCAGCGCCCGAATTTGAACCCGGCGGATTGCAGCAGGCCGGCCTG
>JBGPNG010000483.1:0-2663 GCA_041487395.1 Dongiaceae bacterium | reverse complement strand
ATCGGCTTTCGCCGGAGAACGGCGGGCGGGTTGCCTTCTTCTCCCTTGAAATGTCGGCCGAACAACTCGCGACCCGCATCCTGGCCGAACAGACGGGAATCTCCTCCGATCGCATCCGGCGCGGCGAGATCAGCCGCGACGACGATTTCACGCGCCTGGTCGTGGCCGCACAGGAACTGCAGACCTTGCCGATGCATATCGACGATACGCCGGGCTTGACCGTACCGGCGCTGCGCACCCGGGCTCGCCGCCTGAAACGGCGCCACGGCCTCGGCATGATCGTGGTCGACTATCTGCAACTCATGCGCACGCCCAGCGGTCTGCGCAGCGAGAACCGAGTGCAGGAGGTCTCGGAGATCACCCGCGGGCTAAAGGCCGTGGCGAAGGAATTGAGCGTGCCGGTGTTGGCCTTGTCTCAGCTCTCGCGCGCCGTCGAGCAGCGCGACGACAAGCGCCCGCAGCTGGCCGACCTTCGCGAATCCGGCTCCATCGAACAGGACGCCGACGTGGTCATGTTCATCTTCCGCGAGCAGTACTATCACGAGCGCGGCGAGCCGAAGCAGCGCGACGACGAAAGCAGCGAGAAGTTCGCCGAGCGCCACGGCCGCTGGGTCGAACGCGGCGAGCGCGTTCACAACGTCGCCGAAGTCAATATCGCCAAGCAACGCCATGGCCCGATCGGTACCGTCGAGCTGTTCTTCGATGGCATGGTGACCAAGTTCGACAACCTCACCCGCGACGACCGTCTGAGCGATGGCTAGAAACGGCGGTCATTGAGTATTCCACCCTCACCCCGACCCACTCCCGCCGATGGCGGGAGTGGGAGCCGTGAACATCCCTCGCCCACGACGTGGGCGAGGGAGAGGCCGGCTGCGCTGGCAGCGGGAGGGTGAGGGCTTACGTAGAAGCCGTGGTCTCCAATATGGACTCGGACGACGATCGCCCGATCCTCACCATCGATCTCGCCGCCATCCTTGCCAATCGGCGATTGCTTGCGTCGAGGGCGCCGGGGGCGGAAGTTGCCTGTTGCGTCAAGGCCGACGCCTATGGCCTGGGCATGGCCCGCGTCGGCCCGGCCCTCGCCGGCGCCGGAGCCAAGACCTTTTTCGTCGCCACGGTGGAAGAAGGTGTGGCCCTTCGCGCGCTTTTGCCCGCGGTCGACATTTATGTATTGAACGGGCTCACCACCAGCCGGCTGCCAGTCTTTTTGGCGAAGAGCCTGCGGCCATGCCTCAAGAGCCTGGCGGACGTGAAGGGCTGGGTGGCGGGGGGCGGCAGCCATCCGGTTGCTTTCCATATCGACAGCGGCATCAACCGCCTGGGCCTCGGCCCGGATGAGGTAACCAGCCTCGCCGCCGACCGCAAGGCCTGGAAAGATCTGAATGTCACCCTCGTCATGAGTCATCTCGCCTGTGGCGATGACCCGGACGGCGCCATGAACCGGCGTCAGCTCGATGAGTTCCATGGGGCGGTGAAGGCTCTCGGTCTCGGCGCCAAACCGCTCAGCATCGCCGCCTCCTCCGGTATCTTTCTGGGGCCCGATTTCCATCTCGCCATGGTGCGTCCAGGCGCCGCCTTGTACGGGTTGGCACCGCTCAAAAATCGCCCGAACCCGATGCGCCAAGTCCTTAGACTTGAAGGAAAAATCCTGCAAACGCATCGCGTTGACACGAATATGAGCGTTGGATATGGTGCCTCCCATCTCGTGCGGGCGCCGGGTCGAATCGCGACAATTGGCATCGGTTACGCCGATGGGTTCAGGCGGGCGCTGGGCAATCGCGGTTTCGCCGTTCTTGGGGATCGGCGCGTTCCGATCGTGGGGCATGTATCCATGGATTTGACGACTTTGGATGTCAGCGCCCTGCCGGCCGAAGCGGCCATGCCGGGCGAGATGGTCGAGTTGATCGGGCCATCGCAGAGCGTCGACGATCTGGCAGAGGCGGCCGGCACCATCGGCTATGAAATTCTGACCGGGCTCGGCCGGCGGTTCCACCGGATTTATGTCCGGGGTGGGGAGCCGGTGCTGTGACCAATCCTTTGCAGGCTCTCGGCGCGGCGGTCCTGGACGGTTTCGAACGGGTCGGCCGTATCACGCTCTTCGCCGCCGAATCGATCGCCGGCGCATTCCGGCCGCCGTTCTTCTTCCGGCTGATCGGCCGCCAACTCATCGAGGTCGGCTATTACTCGCTGCCCGTCGTCGGCCTGACCGCCATCTTCACCGGCATGGTGCTGGTGCTGCAGAGCTATACCGGCTTCACCCGCTTCAATGCCGAGGCGGCGATTCCCAATGTGGTGGTGATTTCCCTCACCCGCGAACTCGGTCCCGTGCTCGCCGGCCTGATGGTCGCCGGGCGGATCGGCGCCGCCATGGCGGCGGAAATCGGCACCATGCGGGTCACGGAGCAGATCGACGCGCTCAGCACCCTCTCGACCAACCCGCTCAAATATCTCGTCGTGCCGCGGCTTGTCGCCGGGCTCATCAGCTTGCCGCTGCTGGTCGCCGTCGCCGACATCATCGGCGTCTTCGGGGGATATGTAATCGCCGTCTACAAGCTCGGCTTCAACGCCTCGACATATATCAAGAACACCGTCGATTTCGTCACCACCCTCGACGTCGTCTCCGGCCTGGTCAAAGCCGCCGTCTTCGGCTTCATCGTGGCGCT
>JBGPNG010000482.1:0-2665 GCA_041487395.1 Dongiaceae bacterium | reverse complement strand
CTCGAGGCCGTCGACATCGTCGCCCGGCTCGACCAGGTGCTCTGGTTCGTCTCATATCGCCTCGAGGTGCTGCGGCTCTCGCGCGATATCGGCGAACGCACACGTCAAACCATCGAAGGCCGCCAGCGGGAGCACATCCTGCGCGAGCAGCTGCACACCATTCAGAAGGAGCTGGGCGAAGGCGAAGAGGGAGGCAGCGATGTCGGCGAGCTGGCCGAGGCAATCGCCAAGGCCGGAATGCCGCCCGAGGTCGAGGCGCAGGTTCAGAAGGAGCTGAAACGGCTGCGGCGGATGCCCGATGCCGCGGCGGAGCATTCGATGCTGCGCAGCTACCTCGAATGGCTAGCCGAGCTGCCCTGGAAGGCGGGCGAAGGCGAGCCGATCGATCTCGCCGAGGCACGCAAGATTCTGGACGCGGACCATTGCGGGCTCGACAAGATCAAAAAGCGGATCATCGAATATCTCGCGGTGCGCAAGCTGAACCCGACCGGCCATGCGCCGATCCTCTGCTTCGTCGGCCCGCCCGGCGTCGGCAAGACCTCGCTCGGCCAGAGCATCGCCCGCACGATGAAACGCAAATTCGTGCGGCTCAGCCTGGGCGGCGTGCATGACGAGGCCGAGATCCGCGGCCACCGGCGCACGTATGTGGGAGCCCTGCCCGGCAATATCATCCAGGCGATCCGCAAAGCCGGGGCGCGCGACTGCGTCATGATGCTGGACGAGATCGACAAGCTCGGCCGCGGCATCCAGGGCGATCCTTCCTCTGCCTTACTTGAGGTTCTCGACCCGGCGCAGAACGGAACGTTTCGCGATAACTACCTGGGCGTGCCCTTCGATCTGAGCCGCGTGGTCTTCATCACCACGGCCAACATGCTCGACACCATCCCCGGGCCGCTGCTCGACCGCATGGAGATCATCCGGCTGTCCGGTTACACCGAATCCGAGAAGGTCGAGATCGCCTTTCGCCATCTGATCCCGCGCCAGCTCAAGGAGAACGGGCTGCAACCCGAGCAGTGCGAGATGTCGGAAGCGGCCGTGCGCCAGATCATCGGCAGTTACACGCGTGAAGCCGGTGTGCGCAATCTGGAGCGCGAAATCGGCTCGGTCCTGCGCAACGCCGCCGTGCGCATCGCCGAGGGCAGCGCAGCGCGGATCCAGATCGGCGAGGCCGACATCGCCGCCATCCTGGGCGTGCCGCGCTTCGAGGCGGAGCAGGCCGAGCGCGTCAGCCTGCCCGGCGTGGCGACGGGCCTCGCCTGGACGCCGGTGGGCGGCGACATCCTGTTCATCGAAGCTTCGGTCGTGCCCGGCAAGGGCCGACTGACGCTGACCGGCCAGCTCGGCGACGTCATGAAGGAGAGTGCCCAGGCGGCGATGAGCCTGGTCAAGGCCAAGCAGCGCGATCTGGGTATCGACCCCGCCGTGTTCGATGCCAGCGACATCCACGTGCATGTCCCCGCCGGCGCCATTCCCAAGGATGGCCCGAGTGCCGGGGTCACCATGTTCGTCGCGCTCGCCTCCGTCCTGACGAACCGGCCGGTTCGCGCCGATGTCGCCATGACCGGCGAGATCAGCCTGCGCGGCCTCGTCATGCCGGTGGGCGGCATCAAGGAGAAGGTGCTGGCGGCCATGCATGCCGGCATCAAGACCGTCATGCTGCCCGCCCGAAACCGACGCGACTTCGACGAAATACCGGAGGAAGCCCGCAAGATTCTCCAATTCATCTGGCTCGAGACGGTTGACGCGGCGCTGGAGACCGCGCTTGGCGTGCCCGCCGCCGTGGCAGCCTGAGCCATCAACCGAGCCATTTCAGTTCGCCTCGGGTCGGGCCAGGCTATGGCGTCTCATCATGAAGGAGATGGTGCCGCTGCTGCCGGCAATTGAAGAACGGTCTGCGATCCTCACGCCTGAAGTTCGGCATCTCCGATTGTCGGTGCCACGTCGGGGTTCTGTTCGGCCGGGAAACTTCCGGGCAACGACTTCGCCGCCTGCGCCCCCATCTCCCTGAGCTGCTCCACCTGGCCGATGATGTTGTCGCGGCCGCTGGACAGCTTGCCCAGCGCCTCCTCATAGGCGTGGCGGGCGCGCACCAGATGGTCGCCCAGCAGCTCCATGTCGCCGAGATATCCGGCGAAACTGTCGCAGAGCCTGCCGGCGCGCTCGGCGATGGCCTCGGCCCGGCGATTGCGCCGCTCCACCTGCCAGACATGGGCGACGGAGCGCAGCGCCAGCATCAGCGTCGCCGGCGTGGCCAGGGCCACATTGTTCTCCACGGCGAAACCGGTCAGGTTCGGGTCCTGGCGCAAGGCGGCAGCGAGCGCCCCTTCCACCGGCACGAACAGCACGGTGTAGTCGCGCTGGCTCTCGGATGCTGGCGGCGGGGCGCGCCCGGCGAGATCCTTGATATGCCCGTGCAGGGCGGCCACGTGGTTGGTCAGCTCGACGAGGCTTTCGGCGTCGCTCTGTGCATTCACATAGGCCTCGAAGGCCGCCAGCGGCACTTTTGAATCGATCACCACGCGCTGCTCGCCCGGCAAATTGATCACCACGTCGGGGCGCAGCCGCTGCCCGCCGTCGGGCGAATAGCTCTCGCGGAAGGCGTAATCCTCGCCAGCGCGCAGGCCCGATCGCTCCAGGATCGAGGTCAGCACCACCTCGCCCCAGG
>JBGPNG010000481.1:0-2666 GCA_041487395.1 Dongiaceae bacterium | reverse complement strand
CTGATGGTTTCAGCCTGCGCCGAAACTACGTTCGTCGTCGACCAGACGAAGGTCATGACCCAGGGCAATCCGACCTCACCCGGCTACAAAATCGGAAAGCCCTATCAGGTCGACGGCGTCTGGTACTATCCGGCGGTCAACTACGATTATGACGAAACGGGCGTTGCCTCCTGGTACGGCCCGGGTTTCGTCGGCCACGCCACAGCCAGCGGCGAAACCTATGACGACAACGCGCTGACCGCGGCCCATAAGACGTTGCCGTTGCCGACGCTGGTGCGGGTGACCAATCTGGAAAACGGCCGCCAGATTCAATTGCGCATAAACGACCGCGGCCCCTTCGTGAACACTCGCATCATCGATCTATCGCGCCGGGCAGCGCAGCTCTTGGGTGTCGAGGGGCCCGGCACGGCCAAGGTCCGCGTCCAGGTAATGGCGGAGGAAAGCCGCCAACTGGCGCTGGTCGCCGGTGCCGGCGAGGACCCGACGGCGCCAAAGCCGGTGGCGGCTCCCACGACCAAAGTCACGACCGAAACTCTGCCGGGCAGCACCAAGCCCGTCGTGTCATCCCCACCCATTCCGGCAAAGCCGATCGTGCTTGGCACCGCGGCCGTGCCGCAGCCAAGTCCGGCCGTGGTTCAGGAGCCGGTGCATCCGACGAACCTGTTCATCCAGGCCGGCGCCTTCCTGCAGATGGTGAATGCCGACCGGCTACGTGCCAAACTGGCGAATGTCGGGCCGGCCCGCGTGGTTCCGGTTCAATTGGGCGCGCAAAAATTCTATCGTGTGCGCTTGGGCCCGATCGCCACGGTCGCGCAGGCGGATGCCTTGCTTGGCCGGGTCATTGGCATGGGCAACAAGGACGCGCGGTTGGTCGTCGAATAACCGCCGCGACAGCGACATCGGCCGCTGAAGGCCGATCTGCGAAAGGACCCGAGAGGACCCGAGAGGACCCATGAAACGCCGGATTGCCTGTTTGCTGCTCATCTTCGCCTTCTTCATCCGAACCGCGACGGCGGAGCAGATCGACACCGCCGCCAATGTTGTCTACATCGTCGACTATCAGACCGGGGCGGTCATGCTGGACAAGAACGCTGACCAGCAGATCGAGCCGGCTTCGATGAGTAAATTGATGACCGCCTACTTGCTGTTCCAGGCATTGAAGAGCGGCAAGGTCAAAATGACCGACAGCTTTCCCGTTTCGGAGCGGGCCTGGCGGACCCAGGGCTCAAAGATGTTCGTGGAGCTCCACAATCAAATCAAGGTCGAGGACCTGCTCCAGGGCATCATCGTGCAGTCGGGCAACGATGCCTGCGTCGTCATTGCCGAGGGCATGTCCGGCAGCGTGGAAGCATTCGCCGATCAAGAGAATGCCATGGCTAGGCAATTGGGACTGACCCACAGCCATTTCATGAATGCGGACGGCTGGCCCGATCCGCAGCACTATTCGACGGCGCGTGACCTGGCGATCCTCGCCCACCACCTGATCGCCGAATTCCCCGAGTACTACCACTACTTCTCGCAGATCGATTTCACTTATCACGGCATCAAGCAGGGCAACCGCAACCCGCTTCTCTACAAGAGCGTCGGCGTCGACGGGCTGAAGACCGGCCATGCCGAGGGTCCTGGTTACGGCCTGGTCGCTTCGGGTCAGCAGAACGGGCGGCGGATCATCATGGTGATCCAGGGCAACGACAGCAAACGGACGCGCTCGGACGAGGCGGAGCGTCTTTGGGATTGGGCCTTCCGCAACTTCGACAACTACAAGATCGTCAGAGCCAATGCGCCGCTGGTCGACGCACCCGTATGGCTGGGCGCCCAGCCGACCGTGCCGCTGGCCTCGCGAACCGATGTCGTGGTGACGCTGCCGCGCGGTGCGCGCAATCAGGTCAAGGCCACCGCCGTCTTCGACGGCCCCTTGCCGGCACCGGTCGCTTCGGGTCGGGAGGTCGGCAAGCTGCGCATCGAAGCGCCCGGGATGGCCCCCATCGAGGTGCCGTTGATTACCGTGGGAACCGCTCAACCGCTCGGCACCGTCGATCGAATCCTGGCCGCTGCCCGCCATCTGATCCGCGGCTGAGGCGAGCTTGGCTGCGGCGGCTCGCTTCATTACGCTTGAGGGCGGCGAGGGCGCCGGCAAATCCACTCAGGCCCGGCGCCTGGCCGCGGCGTTGCGAGAGGCAGGGCAGGATATCCTTGAGACGCGAGAGCCCGGCGGATCGCCGGGTGCGGAGGAAATTCGCCGCCTGCTGACGACGGGCGAGGCGGCCCGCTGGTCGCCCATGGCCGAGACCCTCCTGCATTTCGCAGCACGCGCCGATCACCTGCGACGGACGATCCGGCCGGCTCTGGCGTCGGGGCGCTGGGTGTTGTGCGATCGTTTTGCGGATTCCACCATGGCTTATCAGGGCTATGGCCATGGCGTCGACCGGGGTTTCATCGCCAGCTTGGCCGACGCGGTGCTGGGGGAACTGCGGCCCGACCTGACCTTGATTTTCGATTTGCCGGTCGATCAGGGCCTGGCGCGTGCCGCCGCCCGGCCTGGCCATGAAGATCGCTATGAGAAAATGGATCGCAAATTTCACGAAGCATTGCGCAAGGGGTTCCTCGAAATCGCGGCCAAGGAGCCGCAGCGCTGTGTCATCATCGACGCCAGCGGCGACGAGGCG
>JBGPNG010000480.1:0-2668 GCA_041487395.1 Dongiaceae bacterium | reverse complement strand
GCCGAACATCCGCTGGTCGGCTGGGGTCTTGACGCATCGCGGGCAATTCCGGGAGGTGCGGAGAAGATCTCGCCGGACCTGCCGCAGTGGGTGCCGCTTCATCCGCATAATGCTGCATTGCAGATGTGGCTGGAGCTGGGCGTGCCGGGCGCGGTGCTCTTTGCGGTGACGATCGCCTATGTGTTTCTTGCACTCGGCCGCAGCTTCTGGTCGCGACCTTACCTGGCCGCTTGTGGTGCCAGCATGGCGATCGCTCTTGCTCCGGCCTTCGACGCGTGGGGGATCTGGAACGAGGCCTGGCAGGGCGTATTATGGTTTTCAGCGTTTCTGGTGCTGGCGCTGGGCCGGCTTGATGAGCCGGCTCGAAGATCGGACCTATCCTCTGCCGTAGCGCACCGCGAACCGCCGTAGGCGTGCGTTCCGCTCAGCCGAGCATCGCCTCCCACGCCTTGATCGCGTCGTCAGCCCGCAGGTCGGCGAGCGGGTCGCGCTGCAGGATTTGCACCTGCCGGCCGCGGGGACCGATCCGGGAGGGATCCGATGCCGCTGAAAACAGCATCAGCGACGCGCATCCGGTCGCGGCGGCAAGGTGCATGGTCCCGGTATCGTTGCCGACCGCGCCGACCGCGCCGCGCGCCAACTCGGCAATGTCGCCAAAGCTGGTCTTGTCCGACAGATCGATTGCCCCGCCGCAGCGCTCGCGTATCGCGTCGATCTGCTCGCGTTCGCTTGCTGTGCCGAGCAGGACCGGGGTAATGCCGCGGTCGAGCAGATAACGGCCCAGGCCGGCAAAACACGCGGCCGAAGCGCGTTTCTCGGGACGGTGCGGCGCCCCGCCGGACGCCATGAGGGCATAGACGGGCGGCAAGCCGAAGCGGCCGACATCGCCGGTCAGCCAGTCAAACTCGGGCGGCAGAATTTGGTCGAGCCCGGCAGCGATCAACTGCTCGGTCAGCCGGTCGACGATATGGCGTCGGTCGCCGCGATCGTCGCGGACGTAATGCGAGCAGCCGGGTACCACGCCCGACCATTCGACCGATCGGCCCGCGCCCAACACCCGGTACAGGATGCTGGTCCGCTGGTTGCGCTGGAGATCGTACACGCGGTCGAAACGCCGTCGCCGCAAAACGCGGATAAAGCGCAGCCAGTCCGGCACCCGCCACGGCTTAAGCCGGTCGTCGATCATGACTTCGTCGAAATACCCGCTCGCCCTCAGCAAATCGCCGAATGTCCGGGTCGTCAACGCGGTGACATGATCGGCAGCGTGGTGAACGCGGATCGAGCGAACCGCGCTCATTGACAGCACGATGTCGCCAAAGGCGCCGTAGCGGATAACGAGGATGCGTCTCATCTCTGGTCAAATCCGCGATGCGGCCGTTGTCCGGTCGTGGTTCCCCTGTTCAGGCGCTGGCCAACGTGGCGGGCACGCCCGCAATCGAGCGCACGGCGGCGTCGAGCCTCCTACTCAACAGCGGCAAATTGAAGTTCCGGCAAACCATCCCATAACCCCTCAGCCCCATCGAGCACGCGCCCTCCGGGTCACGCAACGCCCGTCCGATAGCCTCGGCCAGGGCAGCCGGATCCGCCTTGGGCACGATCACCCCGGCCTGCTGGGCGCGGAGAATTTCCGACGGCCCCTCACTGTCGGTCGCGATCACCGGCGATGCCTGTGCCATCGCTTCAAGCAAGACGATGCCGAACGGTTCATGCAGAGACGGCAAACAGAAGACATCAATCCGGCCAAAGAACGCGGTCTTGTCCTCCTGCCATCCCGGAAACTCGACGATCCCGTCGAGGCCATGCCTGCGAACCAACTTCCTTAGCGCCAGGGCGTCGTCGCCATCGCCGGCGATCACGGCGCGAAAAACCACGCCGGAAGCGACAAGGCGCTGCAACGCCTCGATCAGCACGTCGAAGCCTTTCTTGGCGACAAAGCGCCCCATCGCGCCGACGACCGGAGGCTGATGCCATATCCGCTGCGGCGGCGTGGCGGGCGCGTCAACCGCGTGCGGGATCAGGCTGATCCGCTCGCCGGCAAAGCCGCGGCCCCGGCAATGGCGCACCAGATCCTCGGTCGCGCAGAAGATGCCATCGAGGCCGGCGCATTGCAGCGTGTAATTCGCCGCGACCCCGATCAGCGGGCGCGCCGCCGCACCTTTCAGCAAGGCAATTGCCCGATTGCCATGCGCGATCGTGGCGTCGGGTGCCACTCGCTTGAGCCA
Organism: Dongiaceae bacterium; assembly: GCA_041487395.1. Lineage (GTDB taxonomy): Bacteria > Pseudomonadota > Alphaproteobacteria > Dongiales > Dongiaceae > DASXQK01. The sequence goes on along the minus strand of JBGPNG010000480.1, from coordinate 446 downwards.
GAAATGCAGCCGCAGCCTCGCCACCGGGTCCCAGGCCCCGCGATTGCCGAGGGTGTGGAACCCGATCTGACGTCGCTCCAGCACCGGCCTGATTGCCGCGCGAGGATGGATCAACGCGCGCACCTCGTGCCCGGCGAGCGACAGCGCGTTGCAATAATCGACAAAAACTTGTTCGAGCCCGCCGCGGCCGCGGCCGAACATCGCGTTTACTATTCGCATCGCATGGTTATATGCGCGAGGTCGCGCGTATTTAAGCGCGTTTCAGTGAATCAGAGCTCCGAAGCGCGCAACGACCGCGTCCCAACTGACGCCATCACCAACTCAGCCATCACTCGCTCTCAAGCCGCGCCTTCAGATAGGACAGGATCGGATAGAGCGCCGCACAGAGGGCGATCAGGAAACCCCAGGGGCCTTCGCGATAGCCGCGGCGGCCGATGTAGCATTTC
>JBGPNG010000479.1:0-2669 GCA_041487395.1 Dongiaceae bacterium | reverse complement strand
GTCTGGTACGTGTTCAAGAACGGCAAGTACACCGAAGCACCGGCGATGTAAGACGCCAGTCTTGGGCCCTCTGGCCTGAGATCGACGGGCCCGGCAGCGATGCCGGGCCCGTTTTCTTCGGCCTGGCCGGTGGGAGGGCGTTGGTCATGCCTTCCCGAGTTGGGCTCAAGAAATGGTTGAAAGCCAAATATTTAAAGTGAGGCCCTCGCTCAGTAAGCAAGCTGTTGTGGGTAGCTGCCTGCGTGTTAGAATAAGGCCATCCAGATCGACAGGCGCAACGCCAAGATCGAATTGGGAATTGCCGCCGTCCGGCGGCGTGGGAACATTTTGAAGCCACAGGGAGTGTTTCGAATGCGTAAATTTGCTCTACCGCTGATTGCCGCGGCAGCATTTGCTTCGGTGATCGGTGCGTCGCCTGCTAAGGCCGCCGGCGACTCACTCAGCATTGCCACGGCCGGTCCGATGACCGGCGAATATGCCGCCTTCGGCGACCAGATGAAGCACGGCGCCCAACGCGCGGTGCTGGACATCAACGCCAAGGGCGGTGTGCTCGGCAAGAACCTCGCGCTCAATATCGGTGACGATGCCTGCGATCCGAAGCAGGCGGTCGCCGTGGCCAATGATTTCGTTTCCAAGGGCGTGATCTTCGTCGCCGGCCACTTCTGCTCCGGCTCGTCGATCCCGGCCTCGGCCGTCTATCACGAAGAAAATATCCTCCAGATGACCCCGGCCTCGACGAATCCGAAGTTCACCGAGGATCCGGCGGCGGCAGGGTGGGGCACCGTGTTCCGCACCTGCGGGCGCGACGATCAGCAGGGTTCCTTCGCCGGTCCCTGGGTCGCCGAGCATTTCAAAGACAAGAACGTGGCCGTCATCGACGACAAGTCGACCTACGGCAAGGGCCTGGCCGATCTGACCCGCACTGCGATGAACGCGGCCGGGATGAAGGAAGTTGTGAACGAAGAGATCACCGCCGGCGACAAGGACTATTCGGCGCTGGTCAGCAAGCTGAAGGCCGCGAATATCGACGTCATCTACTTCGGCGGCTATCACCCCGAAGCGGCGCTCATCGTCAAGCAATCTCGCGAGCAGGGCCTCAATGCCCAGCTGCTCTCGGGCGACTCCCTGAACACTCAGGAGTTCGCCACGCTTGCCGGTCCCGCCGCCGATGGCGTGATGTTCACCAACGCCGCCGAAGCCCGCAACTTGCCCTCGGCCAAGGAAGTGGTCGACGAGTTCCGCAAGGATGGGTTCGAGCCGGAAGGCTATACGCTCAGCACCTATGCCGCCGTGCAGGTCTGGACGCAGGCCGTTGCCAAGGCCGGCACGACCGACGCCAAGAAGGTTGCCGACACACAGCGCTCCCAGACCAGGGACACCGTTATCGGCAAGCTCGGCTTCGATGCCAAGGGTGACCTGACCTCCTCGACCTATGTCTGGTACGTGTTCAAGAACGGCAAGTACACCGAAGCACCGGCGATGTAAGACGCCAGTCTTGGGCCCTCTGGCCTGAGATCGACGGGCCCGGCAGCGATGCCGGGCCCGTTTTCTTCAGCCTGGGCCGGTTTGGCCGCAAAATATCGTAACTTCCATGGCTTGTGGTGGGTTGTTGCCATGTGGCGACATATGGTAGTTGTTGCCCAACGCTATCCCAGGGATACCCGGCTGCCGCCATGCCCGAGACCATCGCCATCGCCAGCGACCACGCCGGCTTCGATTTGAAGCAATTGCTGAGCGAGGAGCTTGGCCGGCTGGGCTTCGCTCCGCTCGATCTCGGGACCCACGACCGCGATTCGGTGGATTACCCGGATTTCGCCGACAAATTGGCGGAGGCGCTCGCCGATGGCCGATCGCTGCGCGGCGTCCTTATCTGCGGCACCGGGATCGGGATCGGCATCGCCGCCAATCGGCATCGTCACATCCGTGCCGCCGTCTGCCATGATTCGAGCAGCGCGCGGCTCGCCCGACAGCACAACAACGCCAATGTGCTCGCCTTGGGCGCCCGCCTGATCGGAACGGAAGTGGCGCGCGATTGCCTCGCCACATTCCTCGACACTGCCTATGAGGGCGGCCGCCACGATCGGCGGATCGCCAAACTTTCCTGACGCCAGAGAGAGAAAGAACGAGAAGATGAGCAATACAGCGATAGCCTCCAGCGCACCGATGCCAGGATTTTTCTCCATGGCGCTTGCCGAGCGCGATCCGGAGATATTCAAGGCCATGGGCGATGAGCTGCATCGCCAGCAGGATCAGATCGAGCTGATCGCTTCGGAAAACATCGTCTCGCGGGCGGTGCTGGAGGCGCAAGGCTCCGTGTTGACGAACAAATACGCCGAAGGCTATCCGGGACGCCGCTACTACGGCGGCTGCGAATATGTCGACGTCGCCGAGGCCCTGGCCATCGACCGGGCGAAGAAACTGTTCGGCTGCAACTTCGCCAATGTGCAGCCCCATTCCGGAGCGCAAGCCAATCAGGCGGTGTTCTTCGCCTTGCTGCAACCGGGCGACACCTTCATGGGCTTGAACTTGGCCGCAGGTGGACATCTGACCCATGGTTCGCCGGTCAACCAGTCCGGCAAATGGTTCAAGGTGATGCCCTACAGCGTGCGCCCGGACAACCAGCGCATCGACATGGACGACGTCGAGAAGTTGGCGAAGGAGCACAAGCC
>JBGPNG010000478.1:0-2671 GCA_041487395.1 Dongiaceae bacterium | reverse complement strand
CGCGTGTCGCCATTGCGCCGGAATGTGATCTGCCAGCTGCCGTCCGCGGCGGCCAGCGCTGCCTTCAGTTCGCCCACGCTTCCCACCGGCTGCCCGTTCACGGCGGCGATGATATCGCCGGGCGCCAGGCCCAGGCGGTGCGCCGTGCTGCCGCGCCGGATCTGGACGATCACCACGCCGCTCCAATCGCGCATGAGCTGCAGCTGCTCTGCCAGGGCCGGAGACAAATTGCCCACCGTGGCACCGGCCAGCGGCTCGGCCCCGCCAAGCTGGGTCTGCTGGGCCGGTGGCGTATCGGGCGCGGTTATCAATTTGACCGGCAGATCGCGCTGCTCGTGCTGGCGCAACACCGTCAAGCTCGCCTGACTGCCGATCGGCAATGTCGCCAGGCGAAAGCGCAAGCTGCCCGGATCTTCGACCGCCTTGCCGTTGACCGCAATGATGACGTCGCCCCGTTTCAATCCCGCAACCTGCCCCGGGCCGCCCGCATAGATCTGGTCGACGACGACGCCCGTCGGATGGCTGAGGCCCAGCGCCTCGGCCATGTCGGAGGTCACGCCCTGGCCGGTGACGCCGATCCAGGGGCGATCGAGCCGGCCGCCGCTTTTCTGCGCGGCCAGGAATGCGGCGACCATATTGGCCGGAATGGCAAAGCCGATGCCGACCGAGCCGCCGGAGCGCGAATAGATCGCCGTATTGATGCCGGCAAGCTGGCCCTCCATGGTCACCAGCGCGCCGCCGGAATTGCCGGGATTGATCGCCGCGTCCGTCTGGATGAAGAAGCCGTAATCGCCGATGCCGACCTGGGTGCGGGCGAGCGCCGAGACGATGCCGCTGGTCACCGTCTGACCGACGCCGAAAGGATCGCCGATGGCCAGCACCAGATCGCCGATTTCAATCTGATCCGAGTCCGCCAGCGCAAGTGTCGGTAATTTCGCGCCGCCTGTGTCGATCTGCAGCAAGGCGAGGTCGATGCGTTCATCAGCCAGGAGAACGCGTGCGGGATATTCGCGCCGGTCGTTGAGCACCACGGTAATCTGGTCGCTGTCCTTGATGACGTGGTTGTTGGTGACGATCAGGCCGTCGGCGCCGAGGATGACGCCGGAGCCCAGGGAATTCTGCACGCGCTGCTGCGGCACGCCGCCAAAATCGCGGCCGAAGAATTGCTGAAAGAAGGGGTCGTTGAACAGCGGCGAGGCTTGGCTCTGCACCACGCGCCGGGTGTAGATGTTGACCACGGCCGGCGCCGCCTGCTTGACGACGGGGGCGAAGCTGTAAGCGATCTCGGCGCGCGAGGCCGGCACATTCTGAGCGGAGGCGTTGCCGGCGCCGCCGCACAGCGCCGCCGCCAATAGCAGGAATGCGAAGGGCCGCAAATACCGCATGGCAACGGCGAGGGGCGCCAGCTTACGCCGGCTCGGCGGGCGCCTCGCCGGCGGCCGGCGTGGCGACCGGGCCGGAATCCTGACCCTTGGCCGCCGTATCGCGATCGACGAATTCGATGATCGCCATCGGCGCCGCATCGCCATAGCGGAAGCCGGCCTTGAGGACGCGGGTGTAGCCGCCCTTGCGGCTGGCGTAGCGTTCGGCCAGAGGGCCGATCAGCTTGGCTGCAAGCGCCTCGTCCTGGAGGACGGAGATCAGTTGGCGCCGGGCATGAAGACCGCCGCGCTTGCCGAGCGTGACTAGTTTTTCGACGACGGGGCGCAGGTCTTTCGCCTTCGGCAAGGTTGTCTTGATCTGCTCATGCTTGACCAAGGCGGCCGCCATGCTGGAAAACAGCGCCTTGCGGTGGCTCTTGGTGCGGTTCAGTTTGCGACCGCTCAATCCGTGACGCATCGTCGATCTCCTTCAATGCCGGCCGTGATGGCCGATTGCGCTACCCGACGCCGCGTATCCCGGGTTTCCCCTCGAGGACCGTGTAAGTCAGGTTGGGCCACCATGGCCCGAACCGCCGGTTTGAATCCGGCCGGCTCAATAGGGTTCGTCGAGGCGTTTGGCCAGTTCCTCGATGTTCTCCGGCGGCCAGCCCTGGATCTCCATGCCGAGGTGAAGTCCCATCTGGGCCAGAACTTCCTTGATCTCGTTTAGCGACTTGCGTCCGAAATTCGGCGTGCGCAGCATCTCGGCCTCGGTCTTCTGCACCAGATCGCCGATATAGACGATGTTGTCGTTCTTCAGGCAGTTGGCCGAACGCACGGAGAGCTCGAGCTCGTCCACTTTGCGCAACAAGTTCTTGTTGAACGGCGGCTCGGCGGCCTTCGATTCTTCCTGCGCCAGCGAGGGTTCTTCGAAATTGATGAAGAGCTGAAGCTGGTCCTGCAGGATGCGGGCGGCGAGCGCCACCGAATCCTCCGGCGTGACGGTGCCGTTGGTCTCGACCTGCATGGTCAGGCGGTCGTAGTCGGTCTTCTGGCCGACGCGGCTGTTGTCAACCTTGTAGGAGACCTTGCGCACCGGGCTGTAGAGAGCGTCGACCGGGATCAGCCCGATAGGCGCGTCTTCGGCCCGGCTCGTCGTCGCGGCGACGTAGCCCTTGCCGGTTTCCACCGTGAACTCCATGGACAGCGTTGCGCCCTGGTCGAGGGTGCAGAGCACGAGATCCTTGTTCATGATCTCGATGTCATGGCCGGTCTCGATCAGTTCGGCCGTCACTTCGCCCGGGCCTTTG
>JBGPNG010000477.1:0-2680 GCA_041487395.1 Dongiaceae bacterium | reverse complement strand
GGTCGGCAATAAATGCGATCTGCTGTTCGGCACTCACGGCCAGTTCACTGTCTCCGGCGCGCTACGCCTGGCGCGCCGGATCGAACCTTATCAGCCCCTCTGGTTCGAGGAGCCGGTACCGCCCGAGATGCCGGAGGAGATGGCGAAGGTGGCGCGCCAGACCACCATCCCCATCGCCACGGGTGAGCGCCTGGCGACGAAATACGAATTCGCCCGCGTTCTCCAGGCGGGTGCCGCTTCCATCCTGCAAATGAATCTGGGTCGCGTCGGCGGGCTGCTCGAGGCGAAGAAGATCGCGGGCATGGCCGAGACCCACTACGCCCAGATCGCCCCCCATCTCTACAGCGGGCCGGTGGTCGGCGCCGCCAATATCCAGATCAGCGCCTGCAGCCCGAATTTCCTGATCCTGGAAAGCATCGAGACCTGGGGCGGGTTCCATGGCGACATCCTGAAGAAGCCGATCCGCTGGGAGGATGGCTACGTCATTCCGCCCAGCGAGCCGGGCCTGGGCGTCGAGCTGAACGAGGAGGTGGCGCTGCGCCATCCTTATAAAGGCGGCGAGCTTCATCTGATGCCGGTCGCCGGACCCGGAGACTAGCTACTCATGCGCTACGCATTCATCGGCCTCGGCAATCTGGGTGGGCATCTGGCCGCGAGCCTGATGCGCAGCGGATTCGTGCTCACCGTCCATGATCTCGACCGCAAGGCAGCAGACCGCCATGTCGCTTTGGGCGCTCGCTGGGCCGCGAGCCCGGCGGAGGCCGCGGCCCAATCCGACGCCGTCATCACCTGCCTGCCCTCGCCCCAGGCGTCGGCGGCGGTGCTGACCGGGGAACGCGGCGTGCTGGCCGGCCTCAGATCCGGGGGTACCTGGATCGAGATGAGCACCAATGACAAGGCGGAGATCGAGCGCCTCGCCAAGCTCGCGGCGGCCAAGGGCATCGATACGCTCGAGGCGCCCGTCACCGGTGGCGTCCATCGCGCGGCCGAGGGCCAAATCACGGTCCTGGTCGGCGGTGACAAGGATCTGTTCGAGACCCATTGCCCGGCTCTCCAGGCCATGGGCGGCGAGATATTCCACATGGGCCCGCTGGGCAATGCGGCCATCATCAAGGTCATCACCAACATGCTGGCCTTCATCCATCTGGTGGCGGCGGGCGAGGCCCTGATGCTCGCCAAGCGCGGCGGGCTCGACCTCGCGCAAGTCTTCGCCGCCATCAAGGCGAGCTCGGGCAACAGCTTCGTCCATGAGACCGAGAGCCAAGTCATCCTGAACGGCAGCTACAACATCGGCTTCACCATGGACCTCGCCTGCAAGGATCTGGGCTTCGCCATGGAATTCGGCCGGCGTTTCGGCGTGCCCCTCGACCTGGCAGGCATGACCGAGCGCACCTTCCTCCGCGCCCGCGAACAATTCGGCGGCAGCGCCTGGTCCTCCATGGTGGTGAAGCTGTTGGAAGACGCGCTCAAGACCGACCTGCGCGCCCCCGGCTTTCCCGAAGTCCTAAGTTAAGCAAGCCCACCCTCACCCCGATCCTCTCCCTCCGAGGAGGGAGAGGGAGTTTTATCGGGTGCGCCATTCCAAATTTTCCTCTCCCCCACTCTTCTGGGGGAGAGGGTAGGGTGAGGGGGCGGAAATGGCGGGGCGAGGTCTGCCCGGAAAGCGAAAAATCAAACCTCCGGCTGCTCCCGCGTCTTGGCGAAGCGGATGTCGGGCCACTGGCGCTTCGTGTAGTCGAGCTCCCAGCTGTTGCGCGCCAGATAGACCGGCGCACGATCGCGGTCCTCGGCCAGCGCGCCGCGATTGCCTTCGAGAAAGGCCTTCAGGCGCGCCGGATCGTCGGCCTGAACCCAGCGCGCGGTTTCGAAAGGTGCCGCCTCGAACCCGGCCTTGACGGAATATTCGGCCTCGATGCGGGAAGCCAGCACTTCCAGCTGCAACTCCCCCACCACCCCCACGATCCATTGCGATCCTACGACGGGCTTGAAGAGTTGGGAGACGCCCTCCTCCGCCAGGTCTTCCAGCGCCCGGCGCAGATGCTTGGCGCGCATGGGATCGTCGAGCCGCACCCGGCGCAGGATTTCAGGGGCGAAGCTCGGGATGCCGGTGACGGTGATCGTTTCGCCCTCGGTCAACGCATCGCCGATGCGCAACGTGCCGTGATTGGGAATGCCGATGATGTCGCCGGGAAAGGCTTCCTCAGCCAACTCGCGCTCGCGGGCGACGAAGAACATGGGATTGTTGACGGAGATCTGCTTGGCGCTGCGCACATGGGTCAGTTTCATGCCGCGGCGAAACCGCCCGGAGCAGAGCCGCAGGAAAGCGACCCGGTCGCGATGGTTCGGGTCCATGTTGGCCTGCACCTTGAAGACGAAGCCGGTCACCTTGTCGCCCGCCGGATCGATGGGCTGGGGCTTTGCCGGCTGGGGCCGCGGCGAGGGCGCGAAACGCGCCAGGCCCTCCAGCAGCGCCGAGACGCCGAAGTTGCGCAGCGCGCTGCCGAAATAAACCGGCGTCAGATGGCCTTCGCGATAGGATTTCGCATCGAACGGCGGACAGGCGGCCCGCGCCAGATCGATCTCCTCCGCCAGCTTCGCGCGTTCCGCCGGGCTCGCCGGCCCGCCCTCATAAATGTCGAGGCGATCGGCAAGCATATCGTAGCCGCAGCGGAAATCGGAT
>JBGPNG010000476.1:0-2682 GCA_041487395.1 Dongiaceae bacterium | reverse complement strand
TTCCTGCTTCCCGACGACCTGCGGCGTCGAGCCGCTGATGGCGATGGCCGAGCTGCCGGGCCCTTACGACGTACGCGCCTATTCCTGCGTGTCGCGCGGGGTGGTCACGAATACCTGCCCTATGGCGCCGTATCGCGGCGTGTCGCGCCCGGTGATCACATTTGCGATGGAACGGCTGATGGACAAGGCGGCCGCCAGGTTAGGCATCGATCCGATCGAAATTCGCCGCCGCAATCTGATCGATCGCTTTCCCTACACCTCGGCGACCGGCTTGGTCTTCGACGAAGCCAGTTACCGCCAGACCATGGAAATGGCAGTCGAAGAGATCGATCTGCCGGGATTTCGCATGCGCCAGAAGGAGGCACGAGCCGAAGGCCGCTTTCTCGGCATCGGTTTCGCGACGTTTTCCGAACGGACCGGCTACGGCAGCCCGGCCTTCGCGGCGCGCGGCATGGAGATAACTCCCGGCTGGGAAACCGTCGAGATCACCATGGACCCCTCAGGCTTGGTGGAGGCGCGAATCGGATCATCGCCGCATGGGCAAGGGCTGCGAACGACGCTGGCCCAGATCATCGCCGACGAGATCGGGGTCGAGCCGCGGCAGATCAGGGTCGTGCATGGCGATACCGACCGCGCGCCCTATGGGTGGGGCACCTTCGCCAGCCGTTCGCTTGTGATTTCCGGCGGCGCCAGCCTGATCGCAGCGCAGAAGCTGCGAACCAAGCTACTCAAGATTGCAAGCCATATGCTTGAGGCCTCGGCCGCCGATATCGTGCTCGAAGATGGCATGGCCAAGGTCAGCGGCACCGATCGTTCGGTCGCCATCGCCACCATGGCGCGTGCGGCCTATCATCAAACCCATCGATTCAAGGGCGAGATCGAGCCCGGAATGACCGAAACCGGGAGCTACGATCCAGGCGGCACCTTTTCCAATGCCTGCCATGTGGCAATCGTCGCGGTCGACATCGAGACCGGATCCGTGATGCTTGAGAAGTTCCTGGTGGCCGAAGATGCCGGCCGCATCATCAATCCGATGATTGCAGACGGCCAGGTACATGGCGGCATAGCCCAAGGCATCGGCAATGCGCTGCTGGAGGAAATCATCTACAGCGATACCGGAGACATTCTCACCAGTACGCTCGCCGATTACCTGCCGCCGACCGCACGCGAAATCCCGGACATTGAGCTGCATCACATGGAGACCTATAGCGAGGCCTCCATCACCAAGGCCAAGGGTGTCGGCGAAGGCGGCGCGATCGGTGCGCCGGCGGCCGTGATCAATGCCATCAATGATGCCCTCGCACCATTCGGCGTCTCGATTGACGAAATTCCAGCGACGCCTCGAAAAATTCGGGCGGCTTTGCGCTCAGCGATGGAGAAGCGCGCATGACCGGCAAGGTCGATATCACCCTCAACATCAACGGGCGCGACCACGCCATCAGTGTCGAACCACGGCGTACGCTCGCGGACGCTATCCGCGAGAATTGCGGCCAGACCGGAACCCATATCGGGTGCGAACATGGCGTGTGCGGTGCATGCACGGTCATCGTCGGCGGCGATCCGGTCCGCTCCTGCCTGATGTTTGCCGCGCAAGCGGATGGCGTCCCGATCCGCACCGTCGAAGGCTTGGCCAAGGGCGATACGCTGCATCCGCTACAGCGTGCCTTCATGGAGCATCATGGCCTGCAATGCGGGTTCTGCACGCCAGGGTTCCTGATGCTGATGACGGCGGTACTGGAGCGCGAGCCGGACATCAGCGACGATGAAATTCTCGATGTCCTGGCGTCTAATCTCTGCCGCTGCACCGGCTATCAGAACATCGTCAAGGCGGTCCGTGCCGCCGCCGCCGAGATGCGGGCCTCTTGAATCGGAATCTCGATCCGTTTGCGCGCTCGGGAGTCGCCGAACCCATGCCTAACGCAAGAACCAAGTTCGTCGGCCGTTCGGTGACCCGCCTCGAAGACCGACCCCTGCTTCTGGGCCAGGGGCGGTTTGCCGCCGATGTGACTTTTCCTGGCCAGTTGCATATGCGTGTGGTGCGGTCGTCGCACGCCAACGCCAGGCTGCTGTCGGTCGATGCCGCCGCTGCCCGCGCCACGCCCGGCGTCCATGCCGTCTGGACCGCTGCGGATGTCGCCGACATTCCGCCGATCGACTTTCGCCTGAGCAAGATCGCTGGCCTCGATGCCTATCGCCAGCGCGTGCTAGCGACCGACCGGGTGCGCTATGTGGGTGATCCGGTGGCCGTGGTTTTTGCGGACGATGCTTATCTTGCCGAGGATGTCGCCGATCAGATTCATCTTGATGTCGAGGAACTGCCGGTGCTGCTGCGGGCGGATCAGGAGCCCGGCGAATTCGAACCGGGTCGCTCCACTGCGGCGGGTGTTGTCCGCAAGGAATACGGCGACCTGGATGCGGCCTTCCGCAACGCCCATGCAACGATTTCGCTCGAGCTCCGCGTTGGGCGCCATTCCGGCGTGCCGCTCGAGACCCGCGGCGCCATCGGGCGTTATGACGGCGCCCGCGAGGTGCTTGAACTCTATGGCGCGGCCAAGGTGCCCCATTGGAATCGCGACCAGATCGCCGGCATGCTCGGGCTTTCGCCATCGCGGGTGCAGCTCTACGAGGGCCATGTCGGCGGTGGCTTTGGCATCCGCGGCGAGCTCTTTCCTGAGGATGTTC
>JBGPNG010000475.1:0-2685 GCA_041487395.1 Dongiaceae bacterium | reverse complement strand
CCGTCGATGTGGAGGCGGTGGTCTGCCCTCCGGCGGTGGGTGCGGGGGCCGGCGCTGTCGTCGTCGAGGCCGGCGCCGTCGCCGTTTCGGCCGGCGCCGGGGCCACCGTTGGGGCGGGTCCGTTGTTGTCGGCGACCTCGCCCCGATTGATGGCGTAGTTGAGCAGCAGCGCGGCGACGATCACCGCGACCCCCATCGCGCCCAAAATTGCGAACCGATTCACGGCCCCTCGCCAATATGCTGAAAAATCAACGGCTTTAAACTAATACTCCAAGCAGCTTCGCGCAATCAATTGAAACCGGGCTGGGTTGCCTTTGCCCGCGGGTTGTGGATGGGCGCCAAACCCTCAAGATATGTCGCAACTGCGTCCCGGTCCGTGTCCGTCATCTTGCTGGTGCTGCGCTGGATGACCTCGCCCATGAGTGAGCCCGCAACGTCCCCGTTCGGGAGTATGCCACTCTTGAGGAAATGAACGATCTGGCCGTGGGACCAGAGGCCGAGGCCCGTACCTTTGTCCGAGGTAATATTGGCGACCTTTTGACCACCGGGCCCATTGACCGTCCCGGAATAGGCCAGATCCGTCTCCAGCCCGCCGGTCATGCCCCGCGGCGTATGGCATTCGCCGCAATGAGCGACCGCCTGGACGATATAGGCGCCGCGGTTCCAGGCCGGATTCCTGGAAACATCCGGCTTGAACGGTCCGGGAGTGAAATTCATCCAGCGCCAGAACGTCTGCAGCCAGCGCCAGGAGAATGGAAACCAAAGATCCTGCTCCTTGCTCGGCTGGGCGACCGGCGGCTGGGCAAATATATAGGCCTTGAGGTCGAGCAGATCGGTGTCAGTCATGAAAGTGAACGAGGTATAGGGCAAGGCCGGAAACAGATGCCCCCCGTCGGGGCGCAGCCCCTGGAGCAGTGCCTGGAAAAAATCCGCATTGGACCAGGCGCCGATGCCATAGGTGGGATCGGGCGTGATGTTCGGTCCGTAAAGGGTTCCGAAGGGCGTGACCAGCGGCGGGCCCCCGGCAAGCGGTGCGCCGTGGTGCTTGTCATCCGTATGGCAGCCCCCGCAACCGGCAATTGCGAACAGATAGGCACCCCGATCGATAGAGCCGGAATCGGCCACCGCGGGCGAGGCCATGAACAACGGTGCGACGACCGAGACAACGCGGATGAATCGTCTTAGCACTGTGGCGCCACATAGCACCGGGCACCCGGGATCGCAATTCACGCCTGCGAGATGTCGAAAGAGCGCCCCCTCCAGACCGGAACGCGAACGCTTCACAAGTGGTGCGTGTTCCTCTAGAGAACAGCCCAATCCCGACCGAAAGGCGATTTGATGGCTTCGTTCGACAACTCCCTTTGCGTCTATTGCGGCAGCGGGCTCGGCATCGACAGCCGGCATGTGGAAGCCGCCCGCGAGCTGGGCCGCGCCATGGCCGAGCACCGCATACGCCTGGTCTATGGCGGGGCCCGCATCGGTCTGATGGGCACCCTGGCCGATACCGTGCTCGCTGGCGGCGGGCAAGTCGTCGGCATCATCCCCCGTCATCTCGACCGCGTAGAAGTAGGCCATCGAGGCGCCAGCCAACTGATTGTCGTCGACAGCATGCATCAGCGCAAAAACATGATGTTCGAGATGTCGGATGCCTTCGCCGCTCTGCCCGGCGGGCTCGGCACGTTGGACGAGACATTCGAAATTCTCACTTGGCGCAAGCTCGGCCTGCACGACAAGCCGGTGTTCATTGTCGACATCGCCGGGTTCTGGCGCCCGCTGCTCTCGCTGATCGACCATGTGATCCGCCAGGGTTTTGCCGCATCGGCCGACCGCCATCTCTATGAGGTCGTCTCGAGCGTGGCCGAGTTGCTGCCGGCGCTCAAACGGGCGCCCGGCCCCAGGCTCATCGCACAGCCCGAGCGTCTCTGAATTCGGTAGGAATGCTCGTCTATGGCCACAATTTTCGGCGCCAAGGCGCGGCACGGAGTCGCCGATCATGTCGCCGGCATGGAACGCGAGCTGGCCGCACTGGCGCAGCCCGCGCGCGCTCGGCTATGATCCGCCGCCGCCAAATCCAGGACCACGCGAGATGAAGAAAATCAAGGTTGCCCAGCCGATCGTCGAGCTCGACGGCGACGAAATGACGCGCATCATCTGGCACAAGATCCGCGACAAGCTGATCCTTCCCCACCTCGACGTCGATCTCAAGTATTTCGACCTCGGGGTCGAGAACCGCGACCGCACCGAGGATCGGGTGACGGTGGAATCGGCCAACGCGACCAAGCAGCACGGCGTGGCCGTCAAGTGCGCCACCATCACGCCCGACGAGGCGCGCGTCAAGGAGTTCAACCTGAAGCAGATGTGGAAGAGTCCGAACGGCACCATCCGCAACATCCTCGATGGCACGATCTTCCGCGAGCCGATCATCTGCCGCAACGTGCCGCGCCTGATCGGGCACTGGTACAAGCCGGTGGTGGTCGCGCGCCACGGCTTCGGCGACCAGTACCGCGCCACCGAACTTCGCTTCGAGGGCGCCGGCACGCTCAAGCTCGTGTTCCAGCCGGCGGGCGGCGGGGCGGCCGAGGAACGCGAAGTGTTCAAGGCGCCGAGCGCCGGCGTGTCGCTCGCCATGTTCAACCTCGACGAGTCGATCAAGGGCTTCGCGCGCGCCTGCTTCAATTACGCGCT
>JBGPNG010000474.1:0-2695 GCA_041487395.1 Dongiaceae bacterium | reverse complement strand
CTGATCCACAACGGCCAGCTCTACAAGGACGTCATGGAAAGAGAGCGGCTCACGCAGCACGAGCTCGACGCCGCGCTGCGCGCGGCCGGGTGCAGTTCCATCGAGGGCGTGCACAGCGCGGTGCTCGAGAACAACGGCCAGATTTCGGTCACGGTGCGGCATGGCAACCATGGCTGAGCGGCGCATCGGCCGTGGAGATCGATCGCCATGCGGTTAAAGAAACGCGCCGTGTTCTGATCGATCGGTTTCAATTCCGGGTCGGCCAATGCCGCAAGCGCAGTGGCATGGGGCGGATGAAGATGAAGCATGCAACGCAGCTGCGGCAGATTGGCGTGAATCCGGCCGTGGATGCACCAGGCGGACGGATCGGGCGCATCCGGGCGCTTCATCGTGTCGGGATCCTGGCTGTCCAGGAACAGCAGATCGCTCGCCTTGATGAGCGAGAAATGCTTCCAGCGCGGATTCATCAGAAACTTCGTACCGTCGGATGAGACGGCGAGGCTGAAGTGGTTGCCGACCGACTCATGCCAGTTCATCTCCGCGGCAAGGCGGAAAGCCGCCGCCAGATCGACGCGCAACTGCCAAAGTTCGGCATCCTGGCGGCTATCGATCTTGAACTTGGCCAGATTGCTCATCGAATCCTCCTCGGCAGCAGGTTATCGGCAATATCGCCCGCAAACGCCCCGTGAATTTATCGGCAAGGGGCGGGTCGGCGCAATCCCCGTCGTCCTCACGCCGCCGCCGGCTGTACCTTCGGGCCATCCGCGGGAATGCGGCAGACCACCGTCGTCCCCATGCCGGACTCCGAGGTCAGAACCACGGTGCCGCCATGAAGGCCGATCAGGCTGCGCACCAGCGCCAGGCCGAGGCCCAGGCCGCTCTGCCGGCCGAGGCCCACGCGCACGAATTTGTCGAACACCCGTGCCTGGTCGGCCGCCGCGATCCCAATGCCCGTGTCGGTGACGGAAAACGCCGCCATCTCGCCCTGGCGCTCGGCCGAGACGACGACCCGCCCCTGGGCCGGCGTGAATTTGATGGCATTGCTGATCAGGTTGAACAGCGCCTGTTTCAACCGGCGCTCGTCGGCAATCACCGTGCCGATTTCGCCGGCGCCCTCGAAAATCAGGCTGACGTTGCCGCTGCGCGCACGCTCCACCATCAGCGTGGCGAGATCATGGAACAGCGAGTGGACGTCGACCGCCGCGGGGTCGAGCCGGAGATATCCCGCCTCGATATTGGCGAGGTCGAGAATGTCGTCGATCAAGGCGAGCAGCGTACCCGAAGCCGATACGATGCCGGCGGCATATTCCGTCTGGCGATCATTGAGCACACCGAAAAATTTCTGCTCCAGAATTTCGGCGAAACCGATGATGGTGGTCAGCGGCGTGCGCAGTTCATAGGAGATGTTGGCCAGAAACTCGGTCTTTAGCCGGTCGGCGGTCTCCAATGCCTCGTTGCGTTCCATCAATGCGCGCTGGACGCGCACACTGTCGCTGATGTCGGCAAAGCGGAAAAGCACGCCGCCGTCGGGCAAGGGCAAGGCAATGAAATCGACGACCCGCGCATCGGTGCGCGTGAACCGGCCGGCGCGCGGCCGGCGATCTTCCAATGCCGCGATCATCTGCTGGTGCAGCGCCTGCCAGTCCTCGGGTTGCAGCAGGGTGCGGAACTGTTCGGCGACGTCGGCCAGGCGCGGCTCGCCGGCAAGATGGTGGGGCGCCAGCTCCCAAAGCTGGACGAAGGCCGGGTTGCTGAGCTTGAGACGTCCATCGCCCCCGAAGAAGGCGATGCCCTCGCCCAGATTGTCCAGCGTGTCGCGCTGGACCTCGATCAGCGTGTTGTAGGATCGCTCGAGCGCCAGGCGGTCGGTGACGTCTTCGTAGATGAGCAGGACCCCGCCGAAGGGATGCGGCACCGCGACGCGCCGGATCGTGGCACCGGAGGGCTGATGCATCAGATCGTCGGTCGGCTGCACGACGCCCATCAGGCGGCGGATCTGCTCGCGCTTGAAGGCCGGAAAATCGGGCAGGTCCTCGATCTGGCGCCGCTCGCGGGCGACATCGTAGATTTCGTCCATGGTCGGCTCGGCCTTGAGCATCGCCTCGTCGAGGTTGAAAAGGCGCGCGAATGCGCTGTTGTAGAAGCGCAGCCTGGTATCCGGGCTGAAAACCGCCACGGCGGCACCGAGATGCTCCATCAACTCATCCTGGGCCGCGACCTGGCGGCCGAGTTCCGCCTGGGTCGCCTCGATCGACGTCATATCCCGGGCGTGGCCGGCCAGCCGCCCGTCGGCCAGCGGCGCCTCGGCGAAGTCGAACAGCAGGCGCCGGCCGGCCATCACCAGATGATGGCTCTCCTCCTGGGGCCGGTTCAGGCTTTTTGCCCGCCGGGCAAGTGCCCGGCCGGCTTCGCCGATGGCGCTACGTCCGATTTCAAGCCCTTCGCGCAGGACCGTTGCCCGGTCGCGGTCGAGCGCGCGGGCATAGGCGGTGTTGCACCAGGCGATGGACAGATCGGCCGCGCGCAGCCAGACCGGCATCGGCAGGCTATCGAGCAACGAGGCGAATCTCTCGCTTCGACGCGTCATGCGATTCATGGCTAGCGATGTTGCGGCCACGACTGCGTCGGCGGTCAGCATGCGTTCCTCACGACAGACGCCCTCCCGTTAGCCTGGAGTAGAGGGTGTAAGCGTAGG
>JBGPNG010000473.1:0-2701 GCA_041487395.1 Dongiaceae bacterium | reverse complement strand
GCCGAGGAGATGCTGGCGATGGTGGCGCTCGCGGGCCTCGGCGGACGCAAACCAGCGCAGCTCTCCGGCGGCCAGCGCCAGCGCGTGGCACTCGCCCGGGCATTGATCAACCAACCGGGCGTGCTGCTGCTCGACGAGCCGCTTGGCGCTCTCGATCTCAAACTGCGCGAGCAGATGCAGGTCGAACTCAAGGCGATCCAGCGCCAGGTCGGCATCACCTTCATCTACGTGACGCACGATCAGGGCGAGGCCCTCTCCATGAGCGACCGCATCGCCGTGTTCAACAAGGGGCGCATCGAACAGATCGCGAGCCCCGCCCAGATCTACGAGCATCCGGCAAGCGCCTTCGTCGCCGGTTTCGTCGGCTTCTCCAACATGCTTTCCGGCGCCGCGGCGGCCGCGATCGCCGGCGTGCCGCCGGTCTTCTCGATCCGTCCGGAAAAGATCCGCCTCGCGGCACCCGGGACGCCTTCCGCGAGCGATGCCTGCGCTGTCGATGGCACCATCGCCAGCATCCTCTACCTCGGCGCCAGCACGCGCTTTCACGTGGCGCTGGCCGGCGGCGGCGAGTTGACGGTGATCGAGCAGAACCGGGAGGAGACGGCCTCCAGCGCCTCGGCCCGCCAAGGCCAGGCGGTGCGCCTCATCTGGCAGCGCAGCCATATCCAGGAAATGCGGCCATGACCGCTCAGGCAGTCGAGCCGGGCCTGGAGAGAAGCATTTTCGGGCGGATTTCGACGGCCCTTTATCTCCGCCCCCGCATGGCTTTGCTGCTGCTGCTTTTGCCGCCGCTGCTTTGGCTTGGCATCGTCTATATGGGTTCGCTCCTGGCGCTGCTGGCCCAGAGCTTTTTCGCCGTCGACGATTTTTCCGGCCTCGTCGTCTATAAGCCGACGCTGAAGACCTATGGCGAGCTGTTCACGCCCACCAATCTCGACATCATCCTGCGCACCGTGGTCATGGCCGCCAGCGTCACGCTCGGCTGCGCCATTATCGGCTTTCCGCTCGCCTATTACATGGCCCGCTTCGCCGGCCTGCGGACCAAGGCCGTGTTCTATCTCGCCGTGATGCTGCCGCTGTGGTCGAACTACCTGGTCCGTGTCTATAGCTGGAAACTGATCCTGGCCAAGGAGGGCGTGCTCACCTGGCTGTTCAATCTGGTCGGGCTCGGTGGATTGCTCGACCGCATTCTCGATCTGCCGATCGTGGGCGGCCCATCGCTTTCCGCTTCCTTCATCGGCATGTGGATCGTCTTCATGTATATCTGGCTGCCTTACATGATCCTGCCGATAGAGGCGGCGCTGGAACGGGTGCCGCGCAGCTTCATCGAGGCTTCGGCCGATCTCGGCGCCCGGCCCAAGGCGACATTCCGCCATGTCATCCTGCCGCTCGCCGTGCCCGGCATCGCTGCGGGCTCCATCTTTACTTTCTCGCTGACGCTCGGCGATTACATCATTCCCAATCTCATCGGCAATTCGCGGCCCTTCATCGGCATGGTCGTCTATGCCTATCAGGGCACGGCGGGAAACATTCCGCTCGCTGCCGCCTTCACCATGGTGCCGATCCTGGTGATGGCTATTTATCTCGCCGGAGCGAAACGGCTCGGAGCCTTCGATGCCCTCTAAAGCCGGAAGCTTGCGCAGCGGCACCGGCGCCGGTTGGGGCTTGAAGGCGGCCGCCACCGGCGGCTTGCTGTTCCTCAATTTGCCGCTCGCCTTCATCCTGCTCTATGCCCTCACCACGGACGATCGAAGTTTCACCTTTCCGCCCCCGGGCCTGACGCTGAAATGGTTTGCGCTGGCCTTCGCGCGCGACGACATCTGGCAGGCGCTCCGCCTGTCGGTCGAGGTGGCGCTGGCCGGCATGACGCTGGCGCTCATCCTCGGCACGCTGGCAGCACTTGCCATGTACCGCTTCCGCTTCTTCGGCAAGGAATCGGTCACGCTGATGATCCTGCTGCCTATCGCACTGCCCGGCATCGTCACCGGGATATCCTTGCGCTCGGCGTTCGCCATCGGCGGCATTCCTTTCAGCTATTGGACCATCGTTCTGGGCCATGCCACCTTCTGCATCGTCGTCGTCTACAACAACGTCATCGCGCGGCTCAGGCGCAGTTCGCCCGCTCTCATCGAGGCTTCCATGGATTTGGGGGCCGACAGTTTCCAGACCTTCCGCCATGTCGTGCTGCCCAATATCGCAACCGCCTTGCTGGCCGGCGGTATGCTGGCGTTTGCGCTCAGCTTCGACGAGGTCATCGTCACCACCTTCACCTCGGGCCAGCAGGAAACATTGCCGATCTGGATGTTGAGCCAGCTTCTGCGCCCGCGCGACCGGCCCCTCACCAATGTGGCGGCCATCTTCGTCATCGCCGTGACATTGCTGCCGATCCTCGGCGCCTATTATTTGACACGAGATACCCATGATGCGACGGGTAGTGGCAAGTGACGGGGGGAGTTGTAATTTTCGCCCTGCCGGCTCATATTGGCCGAACGACAATTCGTTGGTCCGGCAGCCGTACTCGTCTTTGCCGTCAAGAGGCGCTCTGACAAGCTCCCTCCCGAACCTCTGATTGTTGGTGCGGTCGCACATGTTTGTGCGGCTATCCTGTTAACGAAAAACGGAGACTGCGATGCCGATCGGCACCGTCAAATGGTTCAATCCCACCAAGGGTTTCGGCTTCGTCCAGCCGGATTCCGGCGGT
>JBGPNG010000472.1:0-2702 GCA_041487395.1 Dongiaceae bacterium | reverse complement strand
TGGAATACTTCCGCTCTATCGTCACGGGTTGGAACCTCAAACATGTGTGCATCCCGTAGCGCCTGGGCGGGAGGGGGGGGGACCCATGGCAAAGCCATGGGTGGGTGAGGGTGGTCGGCGCGAGGCGACGGGAGGGTGAGGGATCTAATATGAGTAAGGTTGCGCGATGGACCTGATCGTTTCGGCAAGAGGCGAGGCGCGCTGGGGCGACAAGACGTTCCGCTGTGCACTGGGGCCCGCGGGCATCGTCGCCGATAAGCGCGAAGGCGACCACGCCACGCCGGCCGGCCGCTTCGCGCTGCGCCGCTTGCTCTACCGGCCGGACCGCCTGGCGCCGCCGGTCACCGGCCTGCCGGCGATCGCGCTGTCGCCGGCCGATGGCTGGTGCGACGATCCGGCCGATGCCCTCTACAATCGCCAGGTGCGATTGCCCTATCCGGCGCGCCATGAGGCGTTATGGCGAAGCGACGGGCTCTACGATCTGATCGTCGTGCTGGGCCACAACGACGATCCCGTGCAGCCGGGTGCCGGCAGCGCGATATTCCTGCATGTGGCGCGCGGCGATTTCGGGCCGACGGAGGGCTGCGTCGCCCTTGCCAGGAGCGATCTTCTGACCATGCTGGCGAGTGCGGGTCCGGGCGACCGAGTGACCATCCCAATCGCCTAGGGCCGATCAGTCCGGGCGGTCGAACTGCCCAGTCTTGGGCGCATAGGGGCCGAGAGCTTCGAAAAGCGGGCCGAGATGCTTTTCATAGCGCCGCCAGCGCTGCACGGCGTTTTGATGTATGGGTTGGCGAACCTGCGCAAGACTGCTGGTCAGTACCGGTCTTTTGTTCTCGTAGAAACGCAGGCAGGCGTCGTTCCACGGCAGGCCGCAGAGGTCGAGCAGGCGGCGGGTTTCCCTCTCCGGATCAGCGACCAGTTCTTCGTAGGCCACGTCGATTACGCGGCCCGGCAGGACACGCTGCCAGTGCGCCATGACCTTGCGATATTCCACATAGTGGCGGCCGAGCATGCCCAAGTCATAGGTCGTTTCGTTGCCGGTGCCGAATAGGCGTCTGTAACAGCCTAGACAGGTATCGACGGGATCGCGCATCGAATGAATGACGATCGCATTCGGCAGGCAGAGATGGATCATGCCGATGTGAAAATAATTCACGGGCATCTTGTCGACGATGCGCCGGGCGCGTGAATTCAATCCACGCAGCGCTTTTACATATTCGGCGCCGCTTTTGCGAAAATGCCTTGCCGGCGGTTCGGTGGCCCGCAGGGCGCCGGTGCCATCCCTTTGCAGATAGCCGTCGTAGGGCCATTGCAATTTCACGATCTTGGAATCGAAGGCATCGATTTCTCCGGCGCCGTGAACCATCGGGTGACTCGACAGGATCTGCTCGATCAGGCTGCTGCCGGATCGGGGCATGCCCAGAACGAAGATGGGCAAATTCGAAGGGTGTCCCGCGCCCTCATAGCGGCGAATGAAATCGCCATCGATCGTGGATTCGATGAATGACCTCATGGCAACGACACGGGTCAAGGCCTTGGCCGGCGCCAGAAGCTTAGGCCGCGCGCCGACCGGCATGACGCCGCTCGGCGGCAGCTTGCCGTCCATTTGCGTCAGATGATCGCGCAAGAGATCGTTGGCTCGTTTCAGGCATTCGAACTCCGCGTCATAGTCGGCTAACGCTTCGTGGACCGCGGCAAGCGTGAAACCGGCGCTTGCCCGCCGGGCCAGATCTTCTTCCGAATCCCGAGCGATCTTGCCGAGCCGAGACAGATGTTCCGGCGCCAGGGACTTCGGCGCGAATTGCGCCAGATCGAAATATGTCGCTACGTCGTCGGGGGTCAGTTCGATCATGCGAAACAGCACGTCCTTGGCTTCGTCGTGACGGCCCAGGATCGCCAAGGATGTCGCAAGTTCGATCAAGGACGGGCTCATGTCCGGCCGCAGCGCGAGAGCGGCGCGAAACGATGCGATTGCGTCGGCATACCGTCCCAAATGCTTGTACGTCAGGCCCAGATAGTGGAGCGGTTCAGGCGCCGCCGGCTGGAGATCGGCCGCGCGTCGGATCGTCGCGGCAGCCTCTTCGAGATTGCCGCTCTGCAACTCGATCACGCCCAGTATGTTGAGGGCGGCGGCGTCCTTGGGCGCCAACCGCAAAGCCTGCCTTATCGTCGCGCGGGCTTCCTGAAGCCGGTCCTCATGCAACAGTTTTTCGGCGTCGGCGCGATAGGCGCGCAGCAGGTTCGCTGCGTCGCCGGCCGCAGCGTCGCTACGGTCGAGCTTGGGGTCCGGGCGAGCGCGATCCATCGTCATGGCCAGGCGCGCTCGCCGAAAACTCGCCGGCCTGCGGCGAGCGCCGGATGGATTTCCGCCGCGGCGGTGGGGAGCTCCCGCGACATGCCGAAATTTCGCCTAAGCAGAAATTCGTTGAACGGGCCACGCTGCTCCGTCTTGCCCGGGCCGGCCGAAGGCCGAGACCCGGGCATCCACGACTTCTTTCGACAGCAGAAAGACGTGGATGCCCGTAACAAGGCACGGGCATGACGGTATTGCCGAGTCAGCATTGCACGGATTCAATCATGTCTTGCCCGGGCCGGACGAAGGCCGAGACAAGGGCCATCCACGACTTCTTGCGGCGCAGCAGAAAAAGGTGGATGCCCGTGCGCGCACGGGCGTGACGATTGGAAAGAGTGGCCTTGCC
>JBGPNG010000471.1:0-2715 GCA_041487395.1 Dongiaceae bacterium | reverse complement strand
GGAAGATCGAGAATCTCCGCCGCCTGTTTATACGCCACGCCCACGACCGAAATCAGCAACAGCACCTCGCGCTGCTCCGCCGGCAGCCGCACGATGGCCCGGCGTACCTCGGCGAGATACAGGCTGGCTTCCGCCTCCCGCGCCGCATCGCCGCCGGGATGTTCGGCCAGATCCGCCGGATCGAGCCCTATCTCGCCGCGCTTTCGCCGTCGCACCCGGTCGATCCACACCGTCTGCACGATGCGATACATCCAGCTGTCGAAGCGGCTGCCCGGTTCGAATTGCGCGACGCGGGCGAGCGCCCGCTCGACGGCCGATTGCACGACATCATCGCCTTCGTCGATGGAGCCCGTGAGGCCGCAGGCGAAACGTCGAAGTCTCGGCAGCAGCGCCACCAGCCGATGGCTGAACTCTTCGTCCACGATCACTCCCGATGACCATCGACAGCCCGACAACGCCCGGGCGCCGGATTTATTCCCGGGCCCTCGGGTAAAGGCGGATCCGGCAGGCGATGTTCCGCCACCCCCCGCGCTATCCGCGCCAACCAGGCCCTGCCAGTCGATCCCAGCCAGCCTAATCCCGTTTGGCTATCAAGGCGTAAAGACCGGCTCGGGTTGGCCCGCCGTCGGGCGCCGGGCGGCGATAAGTCCCAAACCCGCCAGGGCCAGCGCGCCATAGGTCGCCACGCCGAACTCCAGCGCATGATGCTGATCGATGGCATCCAGGATGGAGGCGCCGACGAAGACGGTCGTCGCCAGCGCCAAGGGCCAGCCTCCCCATATGCCTCGCCGGCGGGGCCATTCGGCGGCATAGAGCCCTGCCAGGATAAGGCTGCCGAAGGCGTAATAATGGGGCCGCGATACCGGCAGGATGGGAACCATGAGTTGGACCAGTGCGGCGAAGAACAGGAACTCGCCCAGCGCGTCGGCCCGCCGGCGCATGGCCCAAAGCGCGCCCGCCGTCAGCAGGGCCGAGAGCGCAATATGAGCAAGAAAATACTCGACCGGCGGCTGCGCGACGCGGGTCGTGCGGTCGGGGTGGAGAGTGTCATAGATCATGTATTCGAAGGATTGGATGCGCGAGTTGGTGCCGTGCAGCTCGCCGGCCAATTCCGGATTGCCGGCGCCCGACGCCTCGCCCAACAGGCGTTCGCCGATGAATTCGCGATAAGCGCTAGAGCCCGCCGACGGCCCCATGATCGCGAACGGCAGCAGCAATCCGGCGACGATCACCGCCGCCGCTGCCGCCAGAAACCGCTTGTCGCGGCGCCACAGGGGATAGATCAACAGAAATGCGGGAAATAGTTTCAAGGCGGCGGCGAAACCGAGCCAGGCTCCCGCGCGGATTGAGCGCCCGCGCAACAGGGCCGCACCGCTGCCCGACAGGCACAGCAACAGGATGGGCGTCGTCTGGCCGCGGCCCAGGGCGTCGCCGGCGAAGAACATGACCGAGACCAGCGGCAGCAGGCGCAGCGCCCACCAGCCTTGCGAATATCGCCCCGGCGGCGGCGCGCCACGGGCGGCCCCCGTATCCTCCAGCGCCGAGGCGACGAGGTGGACCGAGGCGAGCAGACAGGCGATGCCGATCCAATACCAAATGGTAGCCGAGAGCCAATAGGGCATTGCCCCGGCCTTCGCCGCTTCCGGTGCATCCGCCGGCGGATCGGCGAGCGGAATCAACAGGCTCGCCAGGAGCGGGGGATAGAGATAATGCCAGCCGTGATCGTCGGTGATCTGATAGAGGCTGGTCCCCGCATGCGCCGCCCAGGCCGCGCGCAAGTAGACGCCGAGATCGCCCTTGCGCGTGTGCTGAAAAACTTCGCGATCCAGGGTGGCGCCAAAAAAGACGACAAAGAGCGCCGCCAGCGCCCAGATCAGCCGGCGCCCGTGTCGGTTGAGCGGCGCCCCCGGGGCCAGGGATTCGAAAAAAGCGCGCATGGCGGCAAATGACGGTCTCGGCGCTGCGCTGTCAACGGGCGCATGAGGCTCACGTGGATTCGAAGGAGTTTGTGGAAGGAGTGATCTTCCAGTTTCTCCCGTCACCCAAGAGCACTTGGTCGGATTCGGTTCGATTCCCGCGCAACCGTCGCGCACGCGATTTCGCGGACGTCACCCCCACCCTGACCCGCCCCCATCAAGGGGGCGGGAACTAGAAACGAAGCCGCCTTCCCATTTCTCCGCACCCTCAACGGAGCCGAATTGGCGACAACATCGGTTCCTAAATCAGCCCGCCCCCTTGATGGGGGCGGGCTGGGGTGGGGTGAAAAGTTCAGTGTTTCGTATCCTGCGCTGGAAAAGAGCAAAACGGCCGGCGATGGCGTTGGCCGCGTCGTGATCCTGATGCGCGCCCTCCCAGGGGGCAATCGGCCGACGACGAGATAAAACTATTCAGCATCCCTATTGCCCCAGACAAGAGCGAAGAGGCTTGCCTCGGCTTGCGAGATGCCACATATGGGCGGCATAAAGGGCCAGGAGCAGCATGGGCACATCGGCGGCATCTGAAATGGGCCCCTCCCACGCCGAGGGCAGCCGCTTTCGCATCGGCTCGGATGAACACAAGACGCTGTTCTGCCGAATGCTGCTGGACAGCTATGACCCCTATAAGCCGGCGGTCATCGATTGGCCCAAACTGGCGCCCGACGCCATGGCCCGGCTGACCGGCCTGCCCTTCTGGGACGTGGCCATCCGCACCGAGGAATCCGCCAGCCGCCGCATG
>JBGPNG010000470.1:0-2723 GCA_041487395.1 Dongiaceae bacterium | reverse complement strand
TTCCTCCATGACCGTGAATCACGTGGCCCCAATCCTTGACTCCGCGGTCGCGCTTGATGGCGGACATGACGAGTCCACCAAAGAATCCCATCAAGGTAATCGCCGCGGCGATCAATGTCGCCTGCCAAGGCTGAAACGGTGTGATCCACCAGAGTGCGGCGCCTAGGAGGGTGGCGCTTGTGCACCCCCCTATGAGACCCCCGACCGTCTTCGAAGGCGATAGCTTAGGCGCTATTTTCCGACGCCCCAGCAACTTACCCCAGATACATTGAAGGACGTCGCTCGACTGAACAACGATGACAAGAAAAGCGATCAGCAGCAGATTTCGGCCCTCATAGCCGCGAATCGAAAGTGTAAGCAGCGCCGGAACATGCGACATACAGAAGACACAGATCATCAGACCCCATTGCACGTCCGCCACGCGCTCGAGGAAGCACTTCGTCTCGCCTCGCATTGCGACTACAATCGGCATCAGAAGAAAGGCGCACACCGGGATGAAAATCCAGTAGAGGCTGTCCCATTCGAGCCAAATGAGTGCGTACTGCACAGGTAGTACGACGAAGAAGGCGGCGAGCAGTGCCCAGTGGTCGCCACGTCTCGTTGGGGCTAACGTGACGAACTCGCGGAGGCCGGCAAAAGAAGCCAGTGCAAAAAGGATGATCACACCCGGCTTGCCGAAGATGAATGCGAGCCCGATCAGAGCTACCATTCCCCACCAGGCCACAATCCGCGCGTTGAGATTTTCGATTGCCGGACTGGGCTGGTCGGCTGCTAAGCGGCGCTTTAGTACCTGGCCGATAGCCGTTGCAACAACGAGCACGCCTGCAATGCCACCGAACAATGCCAAAATCTGCTGTTGCGGCGTCATGGCGAATCGCGATGCATTGGGTCGGCCAGCAAGGCGAGCGCAGCATGCGCGCGACCTAGGAAAGCGGTCTTGGATTCATCCTCCGCGAATCTGATCGGTGTGCCGAAGGTGACGGTGCAAAGTATTGGGATCGGCAACAACTCCCCCTTCGGCAACACGCGATTGAGATTAGCGATCCAGACTGGGACCAATTCAACCGATGGTCGCGCCTTGGCCAGGTGATAGAGGCCGCACTTGAATGGCAGAAGTGGCACGTCGGTCGTGTTCCGTGTGCCTTCTGGAAAGACGATTAGCGAATTGCCCTTGTCGATGGCGGTGGCCATAATCGGGATCGGATTATGGCCGCGATTAATTTTTGTGCGGTCAATAAGGATAGCCCGAAACACGTTGTCGGCGACATATCGCCGGATTCGTCCCTTGGTCCAGTAATCGGCGCCGGCAACGGGTCGAGTTAGCCGAGTTATCTGATGCAGCTTGGGAGCAAGGACCGTCCAAATTAGGACGAAATCGCCATGACTCGCATGGTTTGCGAAATAGATGCGCGGCGCGGGGTACACAGGGTTGCAACCGATCCAGTCAGCGCGCACGCCGGTCACGAGACGCGCAAACGCAACGATTGATGCTGCGGCCAGCACATCGATCATCGTTGCCCTGTTATGATTGAGGTTGCGGCAGCTTCGATCACCGACCGATCTTTATCAGTGACGACAATATGGGGGCGGGCCTGTCGAACCATAGCAACGGCCGCTGCAACGTCGCGTACGCGGCCCGTGGCTAGGAGCCAGGTCGCGATGGCCGCAGGGCTGCGCCCGTAACCAAGGGCGCAGGCGACCAACACCTTCCCGAGACGCGACTGCGCCTCGATCGCGACGGCCGCCGATTGCAATACCGCGGCCGGCGGCGCCACGAGATCGAGCGACGGGATCGCATGCCAGGCAACTTCCATTCGGGGCGCTGGAAATTCGGCGCTCAAGTCGACGATCGCGGCAAAGCCTTCGCCGCGAACACCGCGCATGGACGGAAACCGGCCGAGCCAAACCCCGTTGGATACGGGCACCGGTGCTGGGGCCCGAAAGGTCCATAGCCGCGAATTGAGCCAGGCGCCCACGAGGTAGGGTGCCAGCAACCATCGTGCGGCAGCGCTCATTCGGCCGTTGGGCGCCTTTTGAAATCCGTCGGCGCTGCAAATAGCGTAGATCGTTGCTACGAGGGCCAGCGACAGGGCGGGCCAGAGCAGCCACAGTGCGATGCCGCCCCATGCCAGAGCAGCCGCAGCGAAGATGGCGCTCGCCAACCCATAGAACCCCGAGATGCGCCAGCGTCTCGGGTCACTAGCGGGCTTCAGACCGGTCAGTGGGCTCGGGCCATTGCTCGGCCACAGCCAAACGCAGTACCACCCCAACGCGACGCCGGTTGGAACATCGATGAAGTGGTGCTGATAGGTCGTCATCGCCGAGATTCCGACCAGAGCGAACCAAGCGTGTAGGACCACGACGAACCGCCGAGGAACATGGCGCAGGTATAACGTCCAAAGGATAACGAGCAACGCAATGTGGAGTGACGGCACTTGGTTGAAAGGCCGGTCGAAGCTAGCCAACGCCTCGAAGAGCAGGCCCGCAAGGCCTTCAGTTTTCGATGGCAAGAAGCTGGATCGCAGCGGAATGACGATGAAGCAGGCGACTGCGATGATCTGCGCGGTTAAGAGTCGCTTGCCATGCGTGTCAAGTTCAGTCCTGGTCGCGCAAACGAACAAAGACAGGCCGTAGAGCAGGTCGATCGACCAATAGGGCAAAATAGTCCAGGCAAGAAACGGAACGTGGACCTCCCAATCGAATACGATTGTGCCGACCTCAGC
>JBGPNG010000469.1:0-2734 GCA_041487395.1 Dongiaceae bacterium | reverse complement strand
GCGCCTATGCCAACCCGGCGCTTCAGGCCTATGTCCAGGCCGTGGGCAAATCGGTTTCCTCTCATTCCGAGCGGCCCGACGTCGACTATCATTTCACCGTGCTGAACTCCGACATCGTCAACGCCTTTGCCATGCCCGGCGGCTATATCTACATCACGCGGGGGCTGCTGGCGCTGGCGGGCAACGAGGCGGAGCTTGCCGGCGTGCTGGGCCACGAGACGGGCCACGTCGCCGCCCGCCACATGGCCCAGCGTTATAGCCAGTCGGTGCTGGCCCAGATCGCCGCCGCGGGGCTGGGCCTTGCCACCGGCAACCAAGCCGTCGGCCAGCTCGCCAGCCAGGGGGCCGCGGTCTATCTGCAAAGCTTCTCGCGCGACGAGGAATATCAGGCCGATCTCCTGGGCGTGCGCTATATGAGCAAGGCGGGCTACGACCCCCATGCCATGGCGACATTCCTCGAAAAACTCCTGCTGCACAGCAGCCTGGCGGCGCAGATGAGCGGCCATCCCGGCCAAGCCGATCGGTTCGACATCATGGCGACCCATCCGCGCACGGTCGATCGCGTGGAGCGCGCCACGGCCGAAGCCGGAACGACGCCGGTCGCGGCACCCATCCTGGCGGCCGACGCCTATCTCGCCAAGATCGACGGGTTGCTCTACGGCGACGATCCCAAGGACGGCGTCGTCCGGGGCCAGCGCTTCCTCCATCCCGTGCTGCGCATCGCCTTCGAAGTGCCGGCCGGATTTCGACTGAGCAATAGCATCGATGAAGTAACGGCCAAGGGTCCGGGGGACGACAGCGCCATCTCCTTCGACCGCGCGACCAAAGGAGCCGACAGCGACGTCGCCGACTATCTGACCCAGACATGGGCAACGAAATTCAACCTGGAGGATGTGGGCAAATTCACCGTCAACGGCCTGCCGGCGGCGACAGGGCATGCCTTGGTCGATACGGATTCGGGGCGGCTGTGGGTCAGGATGACCGTGATCCGCGTCGAGGATGCGATGTATCGATTTCTTTTCATCGCCTCCTCCGACCAGGCCGATCGGCTCGATGCCGGCTTCCAGAGCACCGCCGCCAGTTTCCGGCGGCTCTCGGCCAGCGAGGCGGCGGCCATCAAGCCGCTGCGCATCAAGATCGTCACGGTGCGGGCCGGGGATACGCTCGCCAGCCTGGCCCAGCGATTGCCTTTCCCGGACTATCGAGAGGAACGCTTTCGCACCCTCAATGGGCTCGAACCGGGCGATCGCATATCGGCGGGGCAGCGGGTGAAGATTGTCGTCGAATAGCCGCGCCAAGATCGCAGCGCCGCGCTGGCGGCTGCCCATCACCTCGACGCTGTTGGTGGGCTTCGGGGGTCTGGTCGCCATCGCCGTTAGCGCCGTGATGTTGATCTCGATCCGCGTCGCCCAGGAAAACACCGACGAGCTGCTGCAGAAGACCGCCTCCCAGCGCCTCGACGCGGCAATCGCCCGCATCGACCGCTATCTCGAACCCGTGGCGGACGATGTCGGCTTTCTCGCCGGGCAGCTCGCGCGCTCGGGCGATCTGTCGACGGGCGGGGACGGTCGCATCGAGACGCTGATGCGGGGATCGCTGGGCGGCATTCCCCAGGTCGTCGCCATGGCCTTCGTGCGGCCGGACCTGACCTCCGTGCGCGCGCGCCGGGAGAGGACGCGCGACGAGATCGGCACCGTCACCGGCAGCATCGCCAGCCAACGCTATGGCCCCGAACTGCTGGAAGCGGCCAAACGGGTCAGAGGCGTGGGCTGGAACAGCGTGTTCTATGTGCGCGACATCGGCGTCAGTTTCATCAGCGCCATGGCGCCGGTATTCCGCGACGGCGAATTCCGCGGCGCGCTGGTCGCCGCCGTCGCGGTCGACGAACTCTCGCTGCTGATCGACAGCGGCGATCCCGAAACCACGATGTTCATCTTGAGCGCCACCGACGAGGTCATCGCCCATCCCCAGCTCGCCCGCGGCGGCTTCACCCCGACGCCCGATCATTTCCTGCTGCGGCGCGTCGAACTCAACGATCCGGTCATGCGGCAGCTCTGGTCGGCCGAGGTCGACGGCGGCATGGCGGCGCGCATCCGAACCAGCAATACGGGCATTGCGATCGTCGGCAATGTCGGCGCGCCGGGGCGGATCAATTACACCCTCATCGGCGACACGGTGAACGCGGCCCAGCGCCTGGAGCAGCTGGGCAAGGAAGTGGTGCATGAATCCGACTGCATCGTGCTGGCAAGCGAGGCAACGATCGCCAGGCTTCCCGCCGATATCCCGCGCCAAGCGCTCGGCGAATTGAAGCTGCGCGGCATGGGAGACTTCGAGGTCTATCGCCTGGCCTGAGGCCGAGGTTCTTTGCCCTGGCAGATGAACGACGGAGATACCCGCGCCGAAGCAAGCATGGCGACCTCTCCAGCAGATACGGCGTCATGCCCGGACCGGCCGGAGGCCGAGTCCTGGGCATCTACCGTGGATGACCGCGCCAATGCGTGGGCATGATGGCGTTGGGCCCGCCGCTTCCTAATTCCGCCGCAATCCGATAGACACTGCCGCCATGGCCATGATTCGCTCGATCGCCACCGTCGGCGGCTACACCATGATAAGCCGCGTGCTCGGCTTCATCCGCGACGTGCTGATCGCACGCGTGCTGGGCACGGGCGAGATGGCGGACGCCTTCTTCGTCGCCCAACGCCTGCCCAATCTGTTTCGCAGCCTGTTCGCCGAG
>JBGPNG010000468.1:0-2755 GCA_041487395.1 Dongiaceae bacterium | reverse complement strand
TCCGCCATCTGGGCGTGAAGCTGAAGCACAACGCCAACCGGGCCATGATCGAAGGCCGCAGCATCGCGCTGATTGACGACAGCATCGTGCGCGGCACCACCAGCCGGAAGATCGTCGAGATGGTGCGCAGCGTCGGCGCCAAGGAGGTGCATATGCGCGTCTCCAGCCCGCCCACCACCCATTCCTGTTTCTACGGCATCGATACGCCCGAGCGCAGCCAATTGCTGGCCGCCAAGAACGATGTCCAGGCGATGGCCGATATCATCGGCGTCGACAGCTTGGCCTTTATCTCCATCGACGGACTCTATCGGGCCATGGGCCATAAGGGGCGCGACGCCAGGCACCCGCAGTTCTGCGATGCCTGCTTCACCGGCGACTATCCGACCGGCCTGACCGACCGGGGCGTGGGACCGCCCTCGCAATTCACGCTGCTGGCGGAACCCGTCTGATTTCATGAGCGGCGGACGACTTGCCGGGCGCGTCGCCCTCATCACCGGCGCCTCGCGCGGCCTGGGTGCAGCAATCGCCAAGCGCTTCGCTGCCGAAGGGGCCGAATTGATCCTTCTCGCCCGCACCGTGGGCGGATTGGAAGAGGTCGACGATGAGGTGCGGGCCGCCGGCAGCCATGCGACGCTGGTTCCCCTCGACCTCACCGACTTCCCCGCTCTCGACCGGCTGGGCGGCTCGATCTACGAGCGCCACCGGCGCCTCGATATCCTGGTTGGGAATGCCGGAACCCTCGGGACCCTATCGCCGCTGGCGCATATCGAGCCCAAGGAATGGCAGCGGGTCGTCGATGTCAATCTGACGGCGAATTGGCGCCTGATTCGAAGCCTCGATCCCTTGCTGCGGGCCGGCCCTGCCGGCCGCGCCATCTTCGTGACTTCCAATGCCGGGCGCGGCGCCCGCGCCTATTGGGGCGCCTATGCCGTGACCAAGGCCGCGTTGGAACAGCTCGTCGCAATCTATGCGAGCGAAGTGGCGATGACGCCGCTCAAGGTCAATCTGGTCAGCCCCGGCAAGCTGCGCACCGCCTTGCGCGCGCAAGCCTATCCGGGCGAGGACGCAGCCAGCCTGCCGCCACCGGAATCGATCGCGGATCTCTTCGTCGAGCTGGCCGAAGCCGGTTGCCAGCGTCATGGCGAGCGGATCGAGGCAAATACGCCGGCTTGATTTACACCCATCCAACCCGCCCCCTGATGGGCGCGGATTGGAGCTCGCCCAGCTATCGACGCGATTTGCCCGCGTAAGGATTTTCGCTTCTTCGCAACGCGAAGCGGATCGGCACGCCGGGCAATTTGAATTTTTCGCGCATGCCGTTCGTCAGATAGCGCAGGTACGAATCCGGCATCGCCTCCGGCAGATTGCAGAAGAGGGCGAAGGTCGGCGGCCGTGTCTTGGTCTGGGTCACATAGCGCAGCTTGAGGCGACGGCCCCTGACCAGCGGCGGCGGGTGGCTGTCTTCCATCGCCTCAAGCCAGCGATTGAGGGACGGCGTGCCCAAACGACGGCTCCAAATCTCGACCAGTTCGAAAGCGGCATCGAGCAGCTTGTCGACACCGCGACCGGTCTTGGCGGAAAGCGGTACGATCTTCAATCCCCGGCATTGCGGAAGGGAAATCTCGAGGCGATCCGAGAGCTTTTCCAGCGCTGCCTTCTTGTCCTCCACCAGATCCCATTTGTTGACGGCGAGGACGAGGGCGCGGCCTTCCTCCTCCACCATTCGGGCGATCGCCAGATCCTGCTTTTCCAGAAGATCGGTGGAATCGAGAACCAGCACGACGACTTGAGCGTATTTGATGGCATGCCGGGTATCTTCGGTCGACAGCCACTCCAGCTTTTCCACCACTTTGGCCCGGCGGCGCAAGCCGGCGGTGTCCACCAGCCGGACCGGCCGGCCATGATGGCTCCATTCCACGGCGATGGCGTCCCGGGTGATGCCGGGCTCGGGCCCGGTCAGCATGCGATCCTCGCCGATGAGACGATTGATCAGGGTCGACTTGCCGACATTAGGTCGGCCGACGACCGCGAGCTGCAGGGCCTTGGGCGCGCAGGTATCTTCCTCTCCTAGGTCTTCTCCAAGCGTTTCGCCGTCCTCGGCTGGCTCGTGCGCCAAATCGTCTTCGCCTTTGGCGGCAATACGCGGGGCGAGCGCGTCATAGAGATCGCCCAGGCCCTCGCCATGCTCGGCCGACAGCGCGATCGGGTCGCCGAGGCCAAGACGAAATGCTTCCAAGCGGCCGGCCTCCGCCGCTCCACCTTCGCATTTGTTGGCGAGCAGGATCACGGGCGTGCGCCCCTTGCGCAGCCAATTGGCGAAATATGAGTCGAGCGGCGTCAGCCCGGTTCGCGCATCGATCACCAGCAGGGCCACATCGGCCTCGGCGACGGCGCGCTCGGTCTGTGCCCGCATGCGCGCCATCAGTCCCTCGCCTTGCGCGTCCTCGAAGCCGGCGGTGTCGACCACGGTGAAGCGCAGGTCGCCGATGGAGGCTTCGCCGCGACGACGATCGCGCGTGACTCCTGGCGTTTCGTCGACGATGGCCAGGCGCTTGCCCACCAGGCGGTTGAACAATGTGGATTTGCCGACATTGGGCCGGCCGATGATGGCGACGGTGAAGGGCATGTGGCGCCCGATATTTCGGCGGACGCAGCGCCTCAGCGCAGCGCTGTCAAATCCGCATTGTCGGAGAGAATGTAGACCGTCCCGTGGGCGACCACCGGCGGCAGATGGGTCGCCGACGGCAGATCGATC
>JBGPNG010000467.1:0-2756 GCA_041487395.1 Dongiaceae bacterium | reverse complement strand
TTTTGCGACATGATCCTGCTAATTTCGGCTCGAGCATATCTCCGCCGCCTTGGCAGGGAACGATTCCCAAGTGGTTCGGTGCCAACGGATGACTCCCATCCGTTGGCTGAATCGACCCACTGATTATTTGATCCGGTGGTCTGATTCACCTAACGCTTCGGTAGGAAGCGTTAGGCTCGGACCGCTAGGAAGCCATGCGATGAAATATCGCGCTCTTTCGGCTGCCGTCGGCCTTGCCGCTTTGCTTGTCGCGGCGAATGCCGCGACGGCGGACGCCACGGCAATCCTCGACCACCTCCAGAATTCCCCGGCGACCTGCCTCGATCTTTCCCTGGCGCGCCTCGGCGAAATGATCGACATGCATGGCGTTGCCGGCGGCTATGGCGGTTTCGCCGACGTGGAAGACAACGACATCGTCATCCACGCCTATTCGGCCACGGCGAAACCCGACGAGGCGAGCTGCAAGCACATCGTCGATCGGATCAAGACCGCGGGCCGCGTCGATCCGAAGACAGGCGATCCGGACGATCCGGCCTCGGGCTATACCTCGCTCTTCAGCTATCCCGGCGACGACGAATTCAAGATCGATCGAAGCTATGCGCAAACCGTCGATTCCATGTTCTCCATCATGGTGGCGAACGGCGAGACGGGGGACGGCAAGGCCATGGCGTGCCAGAGCCGCCTCTTGTCGAACAAGATCACCTATCAGCGGCAATAGTCCATGTTCGGCGCCACATCCTCCGAAATGCCGCAGCGGATCGCCTTCATCCTGGTCCCGAA
The DNA here is from genome assembly GCA_041487395.1 of Dongiaceae bacterium. GTDB lineage: Bacteria > Pseudomonadota > Alphaproteobacteria > Dongiales > Dongiaceae > DASXQK01. The sequence continues at coordinate 1,976 of JBGPNG010000467.1, read as the reverse complement.
TTTCTCCATGATCGCCTTCACCTCGGCCGTCGAGCCGCTGCGTCTTGCCAACCGCACCGCGGGCAAGGGTCTTTATAGCTGGCGGTTGTTCTCAACCGATGGCAAACCGGTGGCGGCGAGCAATGGCATCGTCCTGAACCCGAATGGCGATGTCGATCAGGCCGTCGGCTATGGCACGGCCATTCTGTGCAGTGGGATCGAAGGCCATCTCTATCAGGACCGCGCATTGTTCGCGAGCTTGCGCCGGCTCGATCGCCAGGGTGCGGACATCGGCGCGCTGTGTACCGGCAGCCATATCCTGGCCCGCGCCGGGCTGCTCGACGGCTATCGCTGCACCATCCATTGGGAAAACATCGCCGGCTTCGCCGAGGATTTCCCCCAGATCGAAGTGACCTCGGAACTGTTCGAGATCGATCGCAACCGCTTCACCTGCTCGGGCGGTACCGCGGCACTCGACATGATGCTCAACATGATTGCACTTCAGCACGGCCATGAGCTTGCCACCGCCGTGTCCGAACAGTTCATCCATGAGCGTATTCGCGACCGCCACGACCATCAGCGCATGGCGCTGCCCGCGCGTTTGGGCGTGCGCCATCCCAAGCTGATACGGGTGATCCGCCAGATGGAGGCCAATTTGGAGGAGCCGTTGGACCGCGGTCGGTTGGCGAGCGCCGCCGGGCTGTCGACGCGGCAGCTGGAGCGCCTGTTCCGCAAATATCTGAATCGCTCGCCGGCGCGCTATTATGTCGAGCTTCGCCTCAACCGCGCGCGCCTGCTGTTGCTGCAGACCAATATGTCGGTCATCGACGTGGCGCTGGCTTGCGGCTTCGTATCCGCCTCGCATTTCTCCAAATGCTACCGGGACTTTTTCGGCAAGACGCCGCGGCGCGAGCGCGGACTTCCCCAACTTCCCTTCGACATCGACGACGACGGTCGCGCCCATCGCCCGTGAAGCGGCATCCCGCGATGGGACGCTTGCACGCCACAAGTCAGCGATATTTCATTCCCGTCACGGCGATGATTTCCCTGCAGGCCAGCGGAAACACCCTGCCGTTCCAATCGCCATACTAGGCAGATGCGGCCAAGCCTGCTTCCGAGATCAATTCCGCCAGTCGCTTCTGCCCGATGAATCGCACGCCGCTGCGCGCGAAGCGCTCGTTTCCCGCATCGGTGAACCGATAGCGATGAACCAGTTCGATGATATCGGTGGATGGGTGGGCGATGGCGTCAGCGGATTCCTCGATCCGGCCAAGGGCGGGGATGTCGGCGAGGTTCTGGACGTTGTCGGCCGTCCATGACAGCCAGGTGCGAACCAGGGGATTGCGGGTTTCGAATACGAATTGGCCCTTGGGATTGAGATGATGGGCGGCGGTTCTGAGAGCCGCCAGCGCATCCTCGTCGGTCAACAGGACTTGGTAGGCATGGCCGTCCATGCAGATGAGATCGAAGCGCTGCTCCAGGCGCAGGTCCTGGGCATTGCCTTTGATCCACGCGACGTTTCTAGCACCCGGCCGCGAGCGGGCCACCCGCAACATGCCCTCGGCCGGATCGACACCCACAACGGACAAGCCTTCGGCCGCGATACGGCAAGCAAGCACGCCTGTGCCGCAGCCGAGATCGAGAACGGACCCGCCGATTTCGCACGCCTTGTTCAGATAGAAATCGTCGCAGGCAACCCAGGCGTTGAAGTGGTCGTAGAGCGAGGCGAACGAGTATTCGTCGAATAACTCGAATATCTCGCTTGCCATGCCGCCATCCGGCTAGCTTCCGTAGCTGAACGGCTTGCGTGCGAACAGGCGGCGCAACATCGGCTCGAAGGCCGCCGGCGGCATGGTGTCGTAGTCGGGATCGAAGGAGTTCTGGTCCCACTTCTCGCAGAAATCCGCCGTGCGCTGGAACATCGGGTGGCCGCGATATTTCTCGCGCTCCATCCGGTCGAGGCCGACGTGGTGGAAATAATAGTACCCCTGGAAAAT
>JBGPNG010000466.1:0-2757 GCA_041487395.1 Dongiaceae bacterium | reverse complement strand
GGTCGTTGTCACGGTCGTGGATGTCGTGGTCGTAACGGGGGCGGCGCTGACGCCGGGAGGGGGCGGCAAGGCCTCGGTCGTTATGTTGCTGGAATTCGCGGCCGGCAGGGTCGGTCCGGGCGTGGCAGGCGGCAGCGTGGCGACTGCGCCCGGGATGCTCGATGTGGCGGCCACCACACTGCCCGGCAGGGTCAATTGCTGGCCGATCCGAAGTTTATAGGGTGGCGCCAGCCCATTCAGCCGGGCCAGGACCGCAACCGTCGTCCCATGCCGCTTGGCGATGCGATAGAGCGAATCCCCGGGTGCCACGACATAGCTGCCGGAGACCGGCACCACCAATTGCTGACCCGGATGCAATTGATAGGGAGATGTGAGTCCATTGGCCTGGATGAGTACATCGGCCGGCACGCCGAATTGATGGGCCAGGACGTCCACCGTATCGCCGGCGACGATCGTATAGGTCTGCCCCCCCGAGGTCGCCACAGCGGTGGTCGAGGCGGCAGTCTGCGGGGGCGGTGTGGGCAGACCCTGATCCGCGCCGGGATCGAAGGTCACCTGGCCGCAGGCGGCAAGCGCCACCGAGCCCGCCAGCCAAAGTGCCGGGCGAAGGCTCATTGCCGGGCCCGCTGTTGCGGCAATCCCGGAAGCAAAGGCACGAAGCGTACGTCGCATAATTTCTCCGTTTCGATCTCCCCTTCGCCGCGTTTCAGCTTGATCAATTCCTGATCGCCCCGCTCGGGCCCCAGCGGGAGCACCATGATTCCCCCAAGGACGAGCTGATCCAGCAATATTTCCGGCAGTTCGGGCGCGGCGGCTGTGACAATGATGCGATCGAAGGGCGACTGCGCGGGCCAGCCCTTCATGCCGTCGCCGGCGATGGCGGTGATATTGCTGATGCGCAACGCGGCGAAGCGCGCCTCGGCCTCCTTCAGCAAGGGCGCATGGCGCTCGACCGTGTAGACCCGCCGCGCCAGGCGCGCGAGCACGGCCGTCTGATAGCCGGAACCTGTCCCGATCTCCAATACCTTGTGACGCGGCGTCACTTCCAGGGCCTGAGTCATCAAGGCGACGATCTGCGGCTGGCTGATCGTCTGGCCCTGGCCGATGGGCAGCGCCTTGTCCTCATAGGCTTGGTCATGAAAAGCCTCAGACACGAAATCCTCGCGCGGAATGCGCTCGATCGCGGCCAGCACGGCCGTGTCGGTGACGCCGCTGCGCCTGAGCGCCATGATCAGCCGAATCTTTCGCGCCGCCAAGCTCACACGAACGCTCCCGCCAAACGTCGCGCCATCGCCTTATGGGTAAGATCGAGATGCAGCGGCGTGATGGCGATTGCGCCTTCGCGCACGGCGCCGAGGTCGGTGCCGCGACCGACCGGATTGTCACTGGTGAAATCGCCGACCCACAGATATTTCCGCCCGACGGAATCGGTCACCGGCGTGACGTCGATATTGGCCGCGCGACGGCCCTGTCGCACGACCTGCACCCCCGCGACGCCGCCTTTGGCGACGTAAGGGAAATTGACGTTCACCAGCACGCCGTCCATCCAGGGAACGGAGACCAGCCGGCGCACCACGTCGGCGCCATGGTCGAGCGGTATGTGCCAGGAGATCGTCTGTCCGCGGCGCAGTTGGCTCAGGGCGATGGCGGGAATTCCCAGCAGCGTGGCCTCCATCGCCGCCGCGATGGTGCCCGAATACGTCACGTCCTCGCCCAGATTGCTGCCGCGATTGACGCCCGAAAGGACGAGGTCGGGGCGCTTTCCCTCGATCAAACGATTGACCGCCAGCAACACGCAATCGGTCGGCGTACCGTCGACGGCAAAGCGCCGGCCGGAGACATGGCGCACCTGCAGCGGCCGGCGCAGCGTCAGCGAATGGCCGGCTCCGCTCTGCTCCACTTCCGGCGCCACGACCCAGACATCCTTGGAAAGCTGGCGGGCGATCTTTTCCAGCACCTTCAATCCCGGCGCATTGATCCCGTCGTCATTGGTGACGAGGATGCGCGCGCCTTTCAGACGGAGTGGCGGCTTACTCATTGTGTCCGATCGCAGTTGCCCCGCCCATGTATGGTTGCAGCGCCAGTGGAATTGCGATCTCACCATGGGGCTGCTGGTAATTCTCGAGTACCGCGATCAAAGTGCGCCCGACGGCCAGCCCCGAGCCGTTCAGCGTATGGACAAAACGCGTGCCCTTCGTCCCCGCCTCTTTGAAGCGTGCCTTCATGCGCCGGGCCTGGAAATCGCCGCAATTGGAGCAGCTGGAGATCTCGCGATAGCGCGCCTGCCCCGGCAGCCAGACCTCGATGTCATAAGTCTTCATCGCCGAGAAGCCCATGTCGCCGGTGCAGAGTACGACGGTGCGATAGGGCAGTTCCAGCCGTCTCAGGACGGTCTCGGCGCAGGCGGTCATGCGCTCATGCTCCTCGGCCGAGCGATCGGGATGGGCGATGGATACCAGCTCGACCTTGCTGAACTGATGCTGACGGATCATGCCGCGCGTATCCTTGCCCGCCGCCCCTGCTTCCGATCGATAACAGGGCGTATAGGCCGTGAAGCGCAGCGGCAAGGCATCCCCCTCAAGAATGCTGTCGGCCACCAGATTGGTCAGCGGCACCTCCGCCGTCGGGATCAACCAGAATCCGCCCGAGGCGGTAAATAAGTCTTCGGCGAATTTGGGCAGTTGACCGGTGCCATAGAGCGCGTCGTCGCGCACCATGTGCGGGGGTGCCACTTCCGTATAACCGAACTCGGTCGTG
>JBGPNG010000465.1:0-2757 GCA_041487395.1 Dongiaceae bacterium | reverse complement strand
CCGGGGATGGCGGCGTCGAGCATCTGGCCATCGTGATCGGCGAGCCGGCACCGGGCCGCCCGGTGCTGACGCGCCTGCATTCGGCCTGCCTCACCGGCGATCTGCTGGGGTCGCTGCGCTGCGACTGCGGCGATCAGCTGCAAGGCGCCATCGCCGAGATCGCCCGCCAGGGCAGCGGCCTGCTGCTCTACCTCGCCCAGGAAGGACGCGGCATCGGCCTGGTCAACAAACTGCGCGCCTATCGCCTGCAGGATCGCGGCGCCGACACGATCGAGGCCAATCTGCAACTGGGCTTCGATGCCGACGAACGGATCTATCTGCCGGCCGCCGAGATGCTGCGCCAGCTCGGATTTCCCGCCGTGCGGCTGATGACCAACAATCCGGAGAAGGTCGCAGGCCTGGCGCGCTCGGGCATTGCGGTGGTGGAACGGGTACCCCATGTCTTCCCCTCGAACCGCCATAACCAAGACTATCTGGAAACCAAGGCGACGCGCTTCGGACATATGTTTTGAGATCGAGACGCAATATTCCCTCACCCCGGCCCGCTCCCCCTTCGGGGGCGAGGGAGCAGAAACAGCCCTCGCCCGCGCTAGCGCTAAGGCATGCACACTTCGTGGTGCGGCGAAGTGACTCAGGATGATAAGTAAGGCTTCCACTTCCGTGGATTGGTGTGATTCTCTTTTTGGCACTGCGGGCAAGCCGGGGTGTCGAGATGTTGCAGGTGAACTGGTCGCTGGGTCGTTTCGAGGATCGCCGCCTCGCAAAAGGGGGGCGGTGCTGCTCGAACGCATGGTTGCGCGCGCAAGTGTGTGTCTGCGCCGACTGGGTGGGCGACGCTCGCAGGAGGTTCGCTTTGGGCGGTTTCTGTCGAATGACAAGGTGACGCTCGACCGGCTGATCGAGGGTTGGAGCGAGCAGACCGGGGCGGCAGTGGCGGGTCGCCATATTCTGGCGATCCAGGACACGACGGAGCTGAACTTCCGGACGACGCTGGAGCGCCGACGCGGGCTCGGAGAAATCGGCAAGGGGGTCGGTCGAGGCGCGTTGGCCCATGTGATGTTGGCGGTCGACGCCAACAACGGCAGCTGCCTGGGCTTGGTCGCCGGCAAGATCTGGTCTCGGCCTGGCCGGATCGCAGTCTCGCGTGAGAAGCGGCTTCTGGCGCAGAAGGAGAGCGAACGTTGGCTCACTACTGCGTCTTCGAGCAAGCAGGTGTTGGCCGCAGCCACGACGGTGACGGTCGTCGCCGACCGGGAGAGCGATATCTATGCCGAGTGGGCGCGACTTCCGGGCCCGGGCTTTGAGCTTCTCACGCGGGTGATGCATGATCGTCGCTTGGCCGATGGCCGCAACTTGTTCACAGCCGGCATGGGTCTGCCGGGGGCCGGGGTCGCGACCATTGAGTTGCCTGCCCGGGGGCCGAACCGCCAGCAGAGACGGCTGGCGGAACTGAGCCTGCGCTTCGGACCGGTCGTGGTGCGCCGACCCAAGAACAGCATCGAGCCGGGCCTGCCGGAAAACATCCAGTTGACCCTCGTTGAGGTGGTCGAGCTGCACCCGCCCCAAGGCGCCGAGCCGGTGCACTGGCGCCTGCTGACGACGCATGAAGTGCCTGATGCCGCTGCCGCTTGGCGCATCGTCGGCTGGTACAAGGCGCGCTGGGCCATCGAACAGCTCTTCCGGGTGCTGAAGTTGCAGGGCCTCAGGCTCGAGGCCAGTCAGCTCGACGATGCCGATCGGCTGCTCAAGCTCGCCGCCATCGCCATAAAAGCGGCGGCCATTACCCTCCAACTCGTTCACGCACGTGACGCTCACAACGACCAACCCGCCAGCCTCGTCTTTGCCGACCCTGAAATCGATGTACTGCACGCCCTCAACGCCAGCCTCGAAGGCAAGACCCGGCTTCAGAAGAACCCGCACGCCAATCATGATCTCGCCTGGGCATCCTGGATCATCGCCCGCCTCGGCGGATGGGATGGTTATCCTTCCTCCAAGCCACCGGGGCCGATAACCTTCAAGCATGGCTTGGAATACTTCCGCTCTATCGTCACGGGTTGGAACCTCAAACATGTGTGCATGCCTTAGCGCCCGGGCGGGAGAGGGAGAATGGTAAGGCCGCCGCTCCCCATGATTTTGCGGGCATGAAGTTGCAGATGTCGAAACCACGGGCGCAAATCGACCGGCCACTGCCATCGTTGTTTGGCGAGCGGGATCACGTTAACCTAGGTCATGCAATTGCTTGATTTCGGCCTCGGCGAGACGGCGGACATGCTGCGCCAGCAGGTGGCGGCGTTCGCCGCGGCGGAGATCGCACCGCGCGCCGCCGACATCGACCGCAGCAATAGTTTTCCGCCCGATCTCTGGCCCAAGCTGGGCGCGCTCGGCCTGCTCGGCATCACCGTCGAGGAGGAATATGGCGGCGCCGCCATGGGCTATCTCGAGCATGTGGTCGCCATGGAGGAGGTCAGCCGGGCCTCGGCCAGCGTCGGCCTCAGCTACGGCGCACATTCCAATCTTTGCGTCAATCAGCTGCGGCGCAACGGCAACCCCGAACAACGGCGCAAATATTTGCCCCGACTCATCTCCGGCGCGCATGTGGGCGCACTTGCCATGACCGAGCCGGGGGCAGGTTCGGACGTCGTTTCCATGCGTACCCGGGCGGAGAAACGCGGCGATCGCTATGTGCTCAACGGCAGCAAGATGTGGATCACCAACGGGCCCGATGCCGACGTGCTGCTGATCTATGCCAAGACCGAT
>JBGPNG010000464.1:0-2759 GCA_041487395.1 Dongiaceae bacterium | reverse complement strand
GATGGATGATCGAGGCACCGGCTTCTGCTGCTTCGATAGAATCCCGCGCGATGTGATCCGGCGTTATGGGCAGATACGGCGTCATCGTCGGTGTGTGCACGGAACCTGTGACGGCGCAGGTGATGATCACCTTGCGCGCTGCCTTCGTTTCCTTGACGGCGCTCCGCGTTTCCATGGCCTGTTCGCTCCCGTTTTTGCCGGTCGATCGCGCCGGCGCCCTTGACTTTGCAGCAATGGCTACAATAGCATCACATAACCTGTGATCACAAGCGGCTGACGGGACCGGGCGCCAGCCTGGGCCTAAATCGACATCATCCGAGAAACAACGCCGAGGTCTTCGGCCCGCGCGCCGACCAGACAGTAAACCTCCAGGGAGGCAGAGCATGTTCAAACGCATTCCAAACCAGGTGATCGGCGGCTTCAGCGACGCCGTGGTCGTCGAGATGGGCGAGTATTCGACGATCTACATCTCCGGCCATGTCGGCAACGACGCCTCGGGTAAGGTCACGGCCAAGACCTTTGCTGACGAAGTCGATCTATGCATTGCCAATGTCGCCCGGGCGCTGGAGCGGTCTGACGCCAGCCTGAAGGATGTCGTACGTATCACCTGCTACCTGACCGACCTTGCCGATTACCCGATCTACGCAAAGGCGCGAACGGCGGCCTTCCAGGGCAATCCCCCGGCCAGTGCCACGGTCCAGGTGGCAGGATTGCTGGTCAACGCGAGGATCGAGATCGACGCGATCGCCGTGATCAAGACCAAACGCAAAACCGCCTGACGAAAACAAATGTGGTGGCGTTTTCGACAGGCTGTCGCCGGATTCGGGTCGATGAGTATCCAAAATTGAATCGAAGATTTGCTTTCGGAGAACCGCATTTATGCCGCTGAACAACATCGAAGAAACCTACGAGAGGCGCACCGTGAAATCGGCGGAACTGCTCCGCCGTGCGGGCCGAAGCCTCCCAGGCGGTCTGACCCGCAACTACGGCTTTCACCGACCCTATCCCGTCGTCCATGCCAGGGGCGAAGGCTCACATTTATGGGATGTGGACGGCAATCGCTATGTCGACCTGAATTACAACGGCCTCAGCCTGATCCATGGCCACGCCTATGGGCCGGTGACCGAGGCTCTCGCCCGAGCGATGCCGAGCGGCTGGGCCTGGCTTGGCACCCAGCTCGCGCAGATCGAATTCGCCGAGACACTTTGCGCCCGAATCAAGACGTTCGACAAAGTGCTGTTCACCAATTCCGGCACCGAATCCGGCATGCTCGCGGTCAAACTCGCGCGCGGATTTACCAAGCGCTCGCTGATCCTGAAAGCCAACGGTGGCTATCACGGCACCTACAGCGATCTGGAGGCGGGGCTCCATGGCCAGGGGGAACTGCCCGGCCGGACGCTACTGGCCGAGTTCAACGATGCCGAGTCGTTCGAGCGGGTCATCGAGCAGCATGGCCGCTCGATCGCGGCGGTTGTGCTTGAGCCTGTCATGTATACGGGCGTGGTCATGCCCGCACTCCCCGGCTTTCTCGATCGCGTGCAGCGCGCGGCCCATCGGGTCGGCGCTCTCTTCGTGCTGGACGATTGCCTGATGTTCCGGCTCGCAACCGGGGGCTCGGCCGAGAAATTCGGCCTGGAGCCCGATATCACCTTTCTGGGCAAGTTCATCGGCGGCGGATTGCCGACCGGGGCCGTGGGCGCGCGCCGGGAAATCATGGACATGGCCGATCCGGGCCGCAGCGGCGAGGGCATCTATCACGGCGGTTCGTTCAACGGCAACGCACTCAGCAGCCTGGCCGGCCGGATTGCCGTCGAACATTTGACCGTGGAACGAATTGCCTGGATGGACAGGACCGCCCAACGCCTGAAGCAGACGCTCGAGGCCAAAGCAAAATCCGTCGGCGTCCCGCTGTTCGTCCTCGACGAAGGTTCGGTCATGGGACTCTATTTCTCGGAGACCAAACCCAAGCCCGGATCCCATCTTCCCAACGAAGAGCTGAGTGCGCGGTTCCATCTCGCCTGCCTCAACCACGGCGTGCAGACGGGGCCCGGCTGCATGATCGCCATGGCAACCGTCATCGACGAGGCGACGCTCGAGGAGGCGAGCGCGGGCATGAGCCAGGCGCTGGCGGATATCGCTCCCTAAGGCCGCGCCGCCGCGCTCATCCGTTGCGTCAAACCCGCAAATAGGCCGGCCGCAGATGCGTCTCCAGCATGCGGATGGCCTTGGCCGCGACCATGCTCATGGCGTAATAGATGAGGCCGACGAGGAAATAGGCATCCATGGTCCGGAAGGTCGCCGAGATGATGTAATTGCCGTGACGCAGAAGTTCGTCCACCGAAATGAACGAAACCAGGGCGCAATCCTTCAGCAACGAGATGAAATATCCACCGACGGTGGGAACGGCGATGATTGCGGCCTGCGGCAGGATGATCTTGCGATAGATGGTTACCCGCTTCATGCCGAGGGAAAGACCGGCCTGCATCTGCCCGGAATCGACCGCCAAGATCGCGGCCCGGAACACCTCGCTGAGATAGGCGCCCAGATTGATGCTTAGGCCGATGACCCCGGCCCAGAACGAGTTAAAGCGCAGGCCCATTTCCGGCAGGGTGAAATAGATGAACAGCAGAATGACGATCAACGGGACGCCGCGGCAGATGCTGACATAGGCCTGGATGGGCTTCTTCGCTATCCGGCCGCCGGCGACCTCCACAATGGCACAAGCGACGCCAATGACGATGCCCGCCACCATGCTGATG
>JBGPNG010000463.1:0-2760 GCA_041487395.1 Dongiaceae bacterium | reverse complement strand
GTCGTGGGCGCTCTTGGTCAGCGACACGGCGAGCGTGTTGTAGCCGCCCGACGCCTCGACGATGGCGTCGTGGGCCGCCATGGCCTCGAATTTGTTGGGGGCGGTGACGAAGGGCAACCCCGTCAGGCGCGCCACATCGGCGGCAAAGCGCTCGGGGAAGCCCGGTGGACAATTGAGGCCGGTGCCCACCGCCGTGCCGCCCTGGGCCAGCGGATAGAGCCGCGGCAGGCAACACTCAACGCGCGCGATGCCGTTGGCGATCTGGGCCGAATAGCCGGAAAATTCCTGCCCCAGGGTGATGGGTGTTGCATCTTGCAGGTGGGTGCGGCCGATCTTGACGATATCGGCGAAGGCCTCAGCCTTGGCGGCGAGCGCCTGATGAAGGTGCTTGAGGGCCGGCAGAAGCCGCATGTGGATTTGGCGTACGGCGGCGATATGCATCGCTGTGGGGAAACTGTCGTTGGAGGATTGCCCCATATTGACGTGATCGTTGGGATGCACCGGCGATTTGCCGCCGCGCTTGTGCCCCAGCAGTTCATTGGCGCGGCCCGCGATGACCTCATTGGCGTTCATATTGGTCTGGGTGCCGGAGCCGGTCTGCCAGACGACCAGGGGAAATTCCTCATCCAGTTTGCCTTCCGCCACTTCCGCTGCTGCCGCAGCGATCGCTCCACCCAGCTTCGCGTCGAGCTTGCCCATCGCCACGTTGGTTTCCGCCGCCGCCTGTTTCAGCAGGCCTAGCGCATGGATCAGCAAGGGCGGCATGCGCTCGCCGCCGATGCGGAAGTTCTGCAGCGAGCGCTGAGTCTGGGCACCCCAATAGCGATCGGCGGGCACGTCGATCTCGCCCATGGAGTCGCTTTCGATGCGGGTCCGGCCGGCGGTCATGATCTGGATCCTCGAGCGCTGAAGGCGCGATCGAACGAAGTTTTAGCCGTCCGGGGCTTCAAGGGGAAGGTCGCCGGCGGGTTTTGCGCCGTATTGGGGCTTTGGCGCGCTTGGCTTTGCCGGGGGAGGATTTGTTGCGCTGGGCCCGATGCGAGGCCGCGGCGGCCCGCACGACCCATTCCAGCAACATCTCCGGTTCTTCGAGCACGCTCGCCGGCGCTTCCCAATAGCTCATGGCGATGGGCCGCCCCTTGTTGACGTAAGTGAAGGGGGCCATGGCTTCTTCCTCGAAGGCGGCGCGGTTGCCGTCGTCGACTTTCAGATAGAGCGTCTCATCGACGATGATGCCGACGATTGCACCATTCAGATAGAGCCCGTGACCGCCGAACATGGCGCGGCCTCGAACTTGGCCGAGCGGGGCCAATTGATCGATCAGATAGTCGAGAAGTGCGCTCTGCACGGGCATCCGCGCCAGTCTAGGGCGCGCCACCCGCCGAAGCCAGCCGGCAGGCGGCAATGTGCCCCGGTCTGGCGCGTTGCCGCCGTCGTGTTTAGATCGGCCGGCCATCGCGATCCACCGCGGGCAGGCCGAGATCCTGGCGCAGCCGGTTGTGGCCCAGAAACGCCGGCGGTGCCGGGCCTGCGCGCCCCGGGCCGCGCGGCGCCCTCGGGGCGAACAGAACCGATGCGGCTTGCGTCAGACGTTGGATGATCGCCGCCGGCGCGCGACCGCTCGCGGACAAGAACAGCTGGTAGAAATCCGACATGATCGCTCTCCTTCGGGCCTCGCGCTCGCGAGCCCCGCTGCTGGATGTAGCCGGTTGAAGTAAAGCGGGCCCGCCGCCGAGGAACGGCGAAGGAGGATCGACCCCCCGGCAAGCGCGAATCAGGCGCCCGCCGGTTCAGCCGTCAGGGATTTGGCGAGATCGGTCGAAGGCTCGAGGAAGAATCGAACGCCCGATCGGCGTCCGCCGACGGAGACCCGTTAAGCTGCGAAGCAGCCCGTCGTGTTATGGGCGATGGTCACTGTCGCTCCTCCCTCGTTCGAGTGCGAGGCGAGTTTCTAACCTCGGCCTCGTGTCGCGGTCAAAGAAAAATGGCCGCGGGCTCGGCGGAATTCATCGCGCCGTGGCGAGAGGGCAACAGCTATTTCTTGCGGAATGCATCCAGTGCGACGACATCGGCACCCTTGCGCGGATCGTCGCCGTCGGCGGCGGCCAAAGGCTTGTCGTTCTGTTTTACCGCCTGAGCCGCCGGCCCCTTGGCTTGAAGTTCCGCTTCGCTGGCTTCGAACTGCAGGCCGAATTTCACCGAAGGATCGGCGAAGGCGGTCAGTGCTGCGAAGGGCACCGTCAGCCGTTCATGCCGCCCGCCGAAGCTGAGCGTGACGGCGAACCGGTCGTCCTCGATGACGAGATCCCAGAACTGGTGCTGCAGGATGATGGTCATCTCCTGCGGATATTGCTGATGCAGCCAGTCGGCGATGCCGACGTTGGGCCGATCGGTGTGGAAGGTGATGTAGAAGTGATGCTCGCCGGGAAGCCCGCGCTGTCCCGCCTCGGTCAGCGCCTTGCGCACCACGCCGCGCAATGCCTGCTCCACCATGCGGTCGTACCTCAGCCAGTTATCGGCCATGCATCTCCCCACCAGAACCACATCGCCTTTTTTCTTTACTCCCGGCTCGTTGGCCGCAAGTGGGGGGCCTTCTGTTGCCCGGCGCCCCCCCGGACCGCGCTTACCTATTAGGCAGCGAGAGCCAAACGGTTATTATCGTTGGCACTTCTAGAATAGCCCGATAACGGTGGTACCATGCCGGGCGAAAACCATGCCTTTACCACGCGCGTCGATCCTATTTCGCCCCCAGGGACGGCC
>JBGPNG010000462.1:0-2762 GCA_041487395.1 Dongiaceae bacterium | reverse complement strand
CGCCAGATGCTGTTCGGGTGTCAATGTCTGGTCGCGAAAGAACAGCACGAGATGATCGGTGAAGGCATGCCGGATCGCCTCGGCCGAGGAAATGCTCAGCGGGCGGGCGAGATCGACGCCTTCGATTTCGGCGCCGAGCGAGCCCGCCATGGGCCGGACGATGATCGATCGATCGCGCATGACCGTTCCTTCGAGAAAGAGCAGCCCAATTTAGCCGAGCGTGCCGCCGGGCGCGATGGGGATACGCGATGTGGTACCGGATCAGCTTGGCAGTCTCATCCGCGACAGGCGCATTGACTGCACTTGCCTATCCCCGCTTCGCCATGGCGCGCTATCATGGCTGCCAAGCGCAATCCCCGGAGGACGTTTGATGAAAGAATCGCATCTCATTTCTGCCCTGTTGCTTGCCATTGCGCTTGCCGGGATACGGGCGCCACGGCCAGCACTCGCCCAGGATTTCGGCAGCTTTTCCTTGAAGCCGGGCGAGACACGCCAGATTCGCATCGGCGCCACCTATCGGACCATCCGCCTGTGCAACGATTCGGAAAGCACCGGCGAGCTCGAAGCGATGATCGGCGATAGCGGCACCCATCGCCTGGCGCCCGGCATCTGCGTGGAAGACACCGGCGCCAGCCTGGCGCTCCACAATCTTTCGAATGGTACCGTCAGCGGCATTTACCGGCGGGTCTACGACTTCTTCGATGGGAATTGATGCGGCTTCGATAGAATGCCGCGCTTGTTCGATTGGAACAGCGACGCGATAGGGAGGTTGAGGGATGGCTGAATCTGCGTTGATGCGGGGCTTTCCGGCCTTGCCCGATCATCAGGTCACATTGGCACACTGGCTGAAGCCGCCGTTCAACCGCTGGTCGTTCCACCATGCGCGCGAAGTGGTGCCCACGGCCTGCATCCATCGTCCGAACGGGCCCGCCGCCCCAATGCGGCGCAGCGATCGCGCGGTGGATCGCATCGCCTTTCAGGCCGCTGACGGTCGGGAATGGACGATCGAGCGGATGCTGGCGGAGACCTTCACCGATGGTTTCCTGGTGCTTCACCGCGGCCGCGTCGTGGTCGAGCGCTACGACAACAGCTTGGCGCCCGAGAGCCGGCATATCGTCTTTTCCGTCAGCAAATCCATCACCGGAAGCCTGAGCGGGATCTTGGCGGATCGTGGATTGCTCGATCCCGATTCCCCGGTCACCCGCTACATTCCCGAGGCGGCCGGCTCGGCCTACGGCGATTGCACGGTTCGCCATGTGTTGGACATGACGGTCGCGGTCGAGTTCGTGGAGAACTATCTCGACAGCACCGGCGACTTCGCCCGGTATCGCGCCGCGACCGGCTGGATTCCCATTGTCGATCCGACTCGTCTTGCCGATCTGCGCAGCTTCCTCGTTACCTTGAAGCGCGGCGCCGGCCCGCATGGCCCGCGCTTTCACTATGTGTCGCCCAATTCCGATCTGCTCGGCTGGATCCTCGAGCGGGCCGCGGGCGTGCCTTATGCAAGGCTGCTCAGCGAGTTGATATGGCAGCCCATGGGTGCCGAATTCGACGGCGACATTGCCGTCGATCGTTTGGGGGCGCCGCGTTCGGCCGGCGGCATCTGCGTGGCGTTGCGCGATCTCGGCCGCTTCGGCGAGCTGATGCGACGGCGCGGGATGGCCGAAGGCCGCCAGATCATTCCCGGCTGGTGGATCGACGACATCCTCGCCAATGGGGACCCGGCCGCCTGGAAACATAGCGAGATGGCGCGTTTCGTTCCCAACGGGCGCTATCGCAGCAAATGGTACGTCATCGGCAATGACCGCGGCGCCTTCTGCGCCATCGGCATTCATGGACAGTGGATTTACGTCGATCCGGCCGCGGAGGTCGTCATCGTCAAGTTCTCCTCCCAGCCCTTGGCCGTCGACGAGGCGACCGACCAGCTTCTTCTGGCCGGCTTCCACGCCCTGGCGGGCGCGCTGATGGGCCAGCGCTAGACTATCTATCCGCCGCCGAGATAGGGCATGGTGACGGGAAGCATTATGCTCTCCAGCAGGTTGGTTTCCGCGGGCAGGCTCGCGGTCATGACGGCGACGAGGAGCCACCTCGGCCGCCGCCATCAGCCCTTCGACGGCAAATTTGGACGTGGTGTAGGCGGCCGAATGGGGCCGCAATACCTGGGCGCGACGCTGGCGATATTGATGATGCGGCCTTGGCGCCCGGGCCTTCATGACGCACAGCGCCTCGCGGCTGCACAGGAAAGCCCCGTCATATTCACGTCGAGCACATGTCGCCGGTCCGAGAGCGGGAGCTCCTCGGTCGGCACTGCCACGAAGACACCGGCGTTGGCGACCAGGTTGTCGAGGCGCCCGAAAGCGGCAATCACCTGCTGGAATAGATCGCGCACTTGCACCTCGTCGGTCACGTTGCAAGCAGGAATTGCATTGCCCAACGGCAAGACCGCATCGCTGTGACAAGCTCTGGCGCCCCTTGGCAAAGGTATTTGAGGGCGCGGCTAGGCAGAAGAGCGGTCGGGCCGGGTCTGATTGACTCTCCTCCGGGGTGGGCCCGATAATATAGGCGACGATTTGGCAGAATTGCGTCGAGCCGACGGAACGTGGGGCTTCGGCAGGCGAGCAACCCGGGAGACTTCCGTGAACAACAAGAACGACAGGTTCATCGACAGCATCCGCCGCCAGTGCAGCGATCTCGAAAACCACATCATCGACGAGTTCGCCGCCGGCTACATCGATCGGCGTGGCTTCCTGCGCCATGGCGCT